>JBGPAW010000109.1:0-9982 GCA_041480905.1 Phycisphaerae bacterium | reverse complement strand
CAAGCCCTCGAGAAGCTGGACGCCGCCGGCCCACAGCCCCGCAAGCAACGGCTCGATCACGTCGCGCGTCCCTAGGTGTCGAGGACCAACGCCCCAGCGTCATACGGTGCCACTCAAGCGACCGTGCCATCGGAGGAGGGTAAACGCCGATGAACGCATCCCCAGGTCTGGATTCCGGCAAGGACCGGGCGGGGGTGAGCCTGCGCGATACGGTCGTCGCGCAGGATGAGCAGGCGGTGCGCGAAATTGTCGCTTCGACCGGGTTCTTTGCCGCGCATGAAGTCGAGGTGGCGGTCGAGTTGGTCCGGGACCGTCTGGCCCGGGGGACGACCAGCGACTACCACTTCGTGTTCGCCGATCTGAAGGGACGCACGATCGGATACGCCTGTTACGGGCCGATCGCCTGCACCGTACACAGCTTCGATCTATACTGGATCGCGGTGCACGAGGATCACCGGGGGCAGGGCCTCGGGAAAGTCCTGTTGCGGGCGAGCGAAGAGGGGATTGCCCGCGCCGGAGGCCGGCGCGTCTACATCGAGACCTCCGCACGCACCCAGTACGCCCCGACGCGGGCCTTTTACGAGCGTTGCGGGTACGCGGTCGAGGCCGTTCTGGCCGATTTCTACGCCCCCGCCGACGGCAAGGTCATCTTCGTTAAGGTTTTGTAGAGCAGAGCTTCGGAGCGGTGGATACACGCACCGCCGACCTTGCGGTCCTCCAATACCAAGTCACAGATACTGTCACGATGGACGCCCCGGCGCCCAATGCGGGCAGCCCTTCGATCAGCCAACTGGACGTATTCCCGGCGAGTGGTGCCCATTCGACCTCGGCCCTTTTCCCGTACCATCCGTCGGGTCCGCGGTGGTTGCCCACCCGTTATTGCAATGGCGAAATTTTCTGGAGTGGTTGCTGCGCCTGAGCCCTTTCCCAGTCATCCAGGAGCTCCCGCTGGTGTAGGGTGGCCCATTCGATGACCAGGCCCATGACTCGCGGCGGCAAACGACCACCGATGACAAATAAGTTGTGGATGTCGATCAGGGCCGCGTCGTTTCCGTACTCCGCATGGAAATGAGGCGGGTTGTGCTCGTCGAAGAACATCTTGATCACGATGCCGAAAAAACGGCTGATTTCAGGCATGGGTAGGCTCGCGTCGCAGCGTAGGGAAGACGTCCTCCGGTCTCTTCCCCGTCACTTTGAGGTACAGGGCGTCTGGACAGAGGTCCACCTGATCATCCCAGACCAGCTCCCCGGAAGTCCCGATCCGAACGCGCTCAAAAGTTTCGCGATCGTTCCACAGCGCGAACACGCCATTCCCGACCAAGGCGGAAAGATCGACGCTCCCCGTAGTTTCATCGTCAAAGGTCAGCCCCAGCCGATAATCGCCGAGCACGTTGACCTCGGTCACGCGCCGCATCGCATCGCCTCCCTTCGAATATGGTCTTCATCATTTCATCGGATGGGGGTAAGGGCCTGGTTGAACGGCCAAGGGCCCTCGAGCGGGAACTTGGTCTGCTTCGAACCGGATGTTAGACAACTTTGAAGAAACCACACGTCACCATTTGAATAGTTCGTAAGAGATCGTACTGCTCCGGTATGGCACTTTTCGCCATTATCCCTCGGTTCACGATTGCGCTCTTTACCTTCTTCACGAATTCATCAATTGAAACGACGGCTCCACCGCCGATTGTTTTCCGAGACGACCGAGACGCCGTAACGAGCACTGCTACCTGTTCGATTGGAGTTTTCGGATCAAGCCATGGGAAGACTTCACGAAAGATGTGCTTCTTCCCAGCTTCGAATTTTCTCCGATATTTCTCCTTGCGTTTCTCCCACGAAAGGGCATCTAGCGAAGGCTCTATGTGGAGAAGGTGGCCACTCACGGGATGGTATGCGACGATATCCAATTCCCCCGAAAAGCCACCGTGGGGCAACGGCCCGACCTTTACATTGCTTCGGACGATATAGCCCTTCCATTCGTAATACTGCTTGATCAGCGTTTCAAGGTGGTTCATTCGATTCCTGGCTGTCCGACTATCACTCTTACCGGTTTTCCGTTCGCGCCAGCCTACGTACGGCGCGCGATGGCGTCAACTCGCAAACCACTGCCCAATCTTCGCCGTGCGGCACAAGGTATGCAGTGGCGTGATCCTTGCGGGCGGCGCCGCCGGACCGATCGGGTTTTGCGGTGGAAAGACGGCCGGTTTCGTTCCGAGTCCCCGAAGGGGACGACGGACTATGGCCCAGGGCGAGCGTAGCGAGCCCTGGGTAAGCCTTCCTGGATTGTTTGGGCGCCCGCCCTACCGCTTCCGCGGCGGGTTGATGTGCACGGGTGACCCGGCGGCGACCTCGGCGGCCTCCATGATCGACTCGGACAGCGTCGGGTGCGGGTGGATCGTGGCCATCAGGTCTTCCAGGGTCGCGCCCATCTCCAAGGCCAAGGTCGGCTCGGCGATCAGTTCCGAAGCGTGGGGGCCGACCACCGCGGCGCCGAGCAACACGCCCGACAACGGGTCGGCCAGCACCTTGGCAAAGCCCTCGGTGCGGCCGATGGCCCGGGCCCGGCCCAGGGCGGCCAGCGGGAACTTGCCCACGGTGTACGCGACACCCTTCTCCTTGGCCTCCAGTTCAGTCAGACCGGTCCAGGCGATCTCCGGGTCGGTGAATACCACCGCCGGCACGGCTACGTTGTCGAAGGCCGCCTTGTGCCCGGCGATGACCTCCGCCGCGACCTTGCCCTCGCGGCTGGCTTTGTGGGCCAGGGCGTACCCCGCGGTCACGTCGCCGATGGCGAAGATGTTCGGCTCGGCCGTGCGGCACTGCTGATCGGTCTCGATCAAGCCCGGCGCGTTCGGCTTGATCCTGGTGTTCTCCAGCCCGAGGTCGTCGGTGTTGGGCCGGCGGCCGACGGAAGCCAGGACTTGGTCGAACTCGTGTTGCGTGGTTTGGCCGTCCTGCTCGATGGCGACCTTGAATCCCGCCGCCGTTTTCTTGAGGTCCACGACCTTGGCGTTGAGCAGGATGGCCTCAAACTTTTTCTTGCAGCTTTTCACCACCACGTCCACCAGGTCTTTGTCGGCGGTGATGAGGATGGCCGGCAGAAGCTCCACCACGGTGACCTTCGACCCCAGCCCGGCGTAGACCAGACCCAGTTCCATGCCGATGTAGCCGCCGCCGATGACCAGCAGGCGGTTCGGCACCTCCGGCATCGCCAGGGCCTCGACCGACGTCCAGACGCCCTCGTTGGAAACGCCGGGCAGCGGCTTGACGCGCGACCCGGTGGCGATGATGGCCTGCTCGAACTCGATGGCGGATACGTCGGCGCCTTCCAGCGCCAGCGCGTGGTTGTTCGTGAACCTCGCCCGGCCTTTCACGACTTCCACGCCCCGGCGCTTGAGCAGGCCGGCGACGCCTTTGGTGAGATCGTCGATGACGCTCTCCTTCCAGCGGCGCAAGGCCGCGGGATCGAGCTTCAGGTCGGTGAAGGTCAGGCCCATCTGCTTGGCGTGGCGGGCGGCGTCGGCGATTTCCACCGCGTGGATCAGCGTTTTGGACGGGATGCAGCCTTCCAACAGGCAAACGCCGCCCAAGCGCTCGCGCTCTTCAATGAGGACGACCTCCTTGCCCAAGTCGGCGGCACGGATCGCCGCGACATAACCGCCGGGCCCACCGCCGATGACCGCCACCTGCGTCTTCTGACTCAGACTGCCCATGACCATAAGAAGCGTCGCCTCCGAATGCTCATCCCCTATGCAACCCGCCTACCTCTTTGAATGGAGACAGGGTTCAAGAACACGCCCGCACAACACGTTCTGCCCTCCCTTGGGTTGCGAGAGCATGTTAGCGAGACCCTGTAAAATCTGCCAGACGGCGGAGCTGTGATTGAGGCCACCCCCGCCGGCGCTACCGCGAGGTCTGCGGAGGAGGTCGTGGGACACCCGGAGCGCCCGCGCTCGAAGCGGCGGCTTTCGCCCCAGGCGCCGGGTGCGCGCGCCCGCAACGGGGGCAGGCCACGGCGTCGCGCTTGAAGTCCGGTGGCAACTTGATCCGCAGGCCACACGGGCAGGGGATAACGACGAAGGGCAGCATCTTCTCGAGCAGCCCGCCGACCACGCGGGCGCGGTTGATGGCCTGTTCCCGGGTCTGCGGCTCCGGTGTCGGGGTGCGAATCGCGACAGCTTCGGCGTTGCCGACGGTACCGGCGCCCAGGCAGCGCTGCCCGGCGCCGCGTATCTGCTGATAGGCGGCCTCGTACGCGGCCAGTCCCGCGCCGGCCATACCGCGGAGGATGCGAATACGCTCCTCCGTGGGAGGGTGCGTTGAGAACAGGGTGAACCCGGCACCCTGCTGCAACGGGTTGACGATGTACAGCGGCGCGATCACCTTGCTGACCTCCGCCTGAGCGGAGGCTTGCCCGCCGATTTTCTGGAGAGCCGACGCCAGACCCGCCGGGAAGCGCGTGAACAGCGCCGAGGAGGCGTCGGCCAGGTATTCGCGCCGGCGCGAACAAGCGAAGTACAGCAGTTGAGCGGCAAGGGGTGCCAGAACAGCCAAGACGACGGCGATCAGCAACATAATGGCTGCGGCCGAGCCGCCACCCCGCTAGGAAGATCGCCGGCGCCCGCCCCCATAGTAGAGTCCGCGGAGGAACCCGTGCGCCAGCAGCACGATGGCGCCCATCATGACCGAGGCGAGTGTCATGAACTTGATGTCGAGGTTGCGGATGTGGCCGATTTCGTGGGCGATAACCCCCTGAAGTTCATCGCGCGTCAGGCGCTTGAGCAGCCCGGCGGTGACGGCTATGGTGGCCTTGTCCGGCCGATAGCCGACCGCGAAGGCATTCAGCGACGAGTCGTCGATGATGAAGAGGCGCGGCATCTTTGGCAGACCGGCGGCGATAGTCATCTCTTCGACGACGTTCCAGAGTTGCGGCAGGTCTTCCTTCTGAATCTCGTGTGCTTTGGCCGCGTTGAGCAAGAGGGTGTCGCCGGTCGCGGCCGCGGTCGCCCAGAGGCCCAGCCAGACGACGACCGCGACCCCGATGCCCAAGCAGGCGCCGACTGGGACGTCGCTGGCGATCGCCATGCCAATCGCCGCCCCGAGCGCGATCAGCACCATCCCCAGGAGGGCGATCAGCACCCGGGAGCGTTGCTGATTGCTGGCGATGGCTTCCCACATGACGGCTAGAATTTCACCTGCGGCGCCTCGCGCTGCGCTTGATCTTGAAGCTCGAAGAGCTCCGACTCGCCGAAGCCGAACATGCCGGCGATGATGTTCGGCGGGAACGACTGGATCCGCGTGTTGTAGTGCATGACGCTGTCGTTGTAGTACTGCCGGGCGAAGCCGATTCTGTTCTCCGTCGAGGTCAGCTCCTCCTGCAGCGCCAAGAAATTCTGGTTGGCCTTCAGGTCGGGGTAGCTCTCGACGAGCATCATCAGCCGACCCAGAGCCTGGGACAGCTCCCCCTCCGCCTGCGCCCGGTTGGCGACCCCCTGGGCCCCGAGCGCTTTGCCACGGGCCTGGACGACGGCGTCGAGCGTCCCGCGTTCATGGGCGGCGTAACCCTTGACCGTCTCCACCAGGTTCGGAATCAGGTCATGCCGTCGCTTGAGCTGTACGTCGATCTGCGCCCACGCGTTCTTGACCTCGTTCCGTCGACGCACCAAGCCGTTGTAGATGCCGACCATCCACACCAACAGCAGCACCACAATCGCCAACACCACCAACAGACCGATCATTGTTGTTCCCATGGTCAACCATCCTCGCTTTTGCGGGCCAGCCCGTGGCCCAGCAGATCGCTCAGGAAGCCCACCACCGCCGCGTCTTCGTCGTCCGCGAACTCTCTCACGACCGTTTGCAATTCGCCGGCATCCAACCAAAGGCCGTCACCCGCAGGGCAGCGCTCCACTTCCACCGCGGGGCAGTCGCCGATCGTGACGACCTGCATCTTGCGGCGGCAGCGTGGGCAGCGACGTTGGCCGCTGCGCGCGTGGCGCGCGGCCTGCAAAGCGCGGTGGAGGCGACCCGCCGGCACGCCGGCCATCTCGGACACCAGCTCCAACTCGCCGGCATCGAACCAGGTGCCCTGGCAATCGGGGCAGTAGTCGACCTCGACGCACTGGAATTCGACGATGATCAGCGGTTCGTTGCACTTCGGGCACACGCGGAATACTCCCAACGGGTTGCACTCACCTTTCAGGATACACGCACATCTGCTGTGTGTCTCCTTTCTTGTGCTGGGGTGAGTGTCCTTGGTGACGAGGTAATCGCACCCGGCGGCGACCTTCATGTCGACGCTACTCCCGCTTCGCCTGCGTTCTTCTCGATCTTCGCCCAGGCGTCCTTGAGGGACACGGTGCGGTTGAAGACCAGTTTGTCGGCGGAGGAGTGGGGGTCGACGCAGAAGTAACCCAGGCGTTCGAACTGGTAGCGGCTGCCCGGTGCGGCGTCCTTCAGGCTCGGCTCCACCAAACAGTTCGGCAACACCTCCAGCGAATTGGGGTTTAGATTGACCTTGTAGTCCTGACCCTCTGGAACGTCGTCGGGGCGAGGCGCCTTGAACAAGTGATCGTAGAGCCGCACTTCGGCCGGCAGGGCATGGGCGGCCGAGACCCAGTGCAGCGTCGCCTGCACCTTGCGGCCGTCGGGCGAGTCACCGCCGCGCGTGGCCGGATCGTAGGTGCAGTGCAACTCGACCACCTCGCCGGTCCGCGGGTCCTTTACCACGGCGACACACCTGACGTAGTAGGCATAGCGCAGGCGTACCTCGCGGCCGGGGGCCAGGCGATAAAACTTCTTCGGCGGGTCTTCGCGAAAGTCCTCGCGCTCCAGGTAAAGCACGCCGGAGAAGGGCACCTTCCGCGTGCCCCTGCTCGGGTCTTCGGGGTTGTTGATCGCGTCCAGCTCCTCGACTCGGCCCTCGGGAAAGTCGTCGATGACCACGCGCAGCGGACGCAGCACGCCCATCACCCGCGGGGCCCGTTTGTTCAGGTCCTCGCGCAGACAGTTCTCCAGCACGGCGATGTCGATCGTGCTGTTGAACTTGGCCACCCCGATCCGCCTGGCGAACAAACGAATCGACTCCGGGGTGTAGCCGCGTCGCCGCAGGCCGGAGAGGGTCGGCATCCGCGGGTCGTCCCAGCCGCGGACGTAGCCGCCCTTAACCAGTTCGAGCAGCTTCCGTTTGCTCATGACCGTGTAAGTCAGCTCCAGGCGAGCGAACTCGATCTGCTGCGGGTGATAGACGCCCAGTTCATCGAGGAACCAGTCATAGAGCGGGCGATGGTTCTCGAATTCCAGCGTGCAGATCGAGTGGGTGATGCGTTCGATGGAATCCTCCAGGCCGTGGGCCCAGTCGTACATCGGGTAGATGCACCAGTGGTCGCCGGTGCGGTGGTGCGTCGCGCGCAGGATGCGGTACATGACCGGGTCGCGCAGGTTCAGGTTCGGCGAGGCCATGTCGATCTTGGCCCGCAGGGTGCGCGAGCCGTCCGGAAACTCGCCGGCGCGCATGCGGCGGAACAGGTCCAGGTTTTCTTCGACGCTGCGGTTGCGGTAGGGACCGTCTTTGCCCGGTCTGGTCAGGGTACCGCGATACTCGCGGGTTTGGTCCGCGTTTAAATCACACACATAGGCCCTGCCGGCCTTGAGGAGCTGCACGGCGTACTGATACATCTGCTCAAAGTAGTCGGAGGCGAAGAGCAGCCGGTCCTCCCAGTCGAATCCCAGCCAGCGGATGTCCTGCATGATCGCGTCCACATATTCCTGCTCTTCCTTTTCCGGGTTGGTGTCGTCGAAACGCAGGTTGCACTTGCCCCCGAACTCCGCGGCGACGCCGAAATTCAGGCAGATGGACTTGGCGTGCCCGATGTGCAGGTACCCGTTCGGCTCCGGCGGAAAGCGCGTGTGCACCCGCCCGCCGAACTTGCCGGTGCGGTTGTCCTCCAGGATGATGTCGCGGATGAAGTCCGTGCGCGCGGTAGACTCGGACGGAGTCCCGCCCGGACCGGCCGGCTTGTTCCTATTGCCGGACTTTTCGTTCGGCATGGCCATGTTCGTCAACCTCGATGCCAGGGATCGGCCGGAGCGTTCTTCCGGCCAGATTCGCCCGGCCGCCGCATCCTACCCGTTTGCGCCAGGGGCGACAACACAAGCGACGTCACTCGGACCGTGGCGCTTCGATGGTATCGATGACCTCTTGCGCCACGTACAACCGGTGGCGTTCGCGCCGCGTGACTTCCCGTAGAATCCCTGCCGCCTCCAGCTTCTCGATGATCTTCGTGGCCGACGGGTGCGTTACGCTCAACCGTCCGGCCGCCGCCGAGATACTCGTGACCGGTGATTCAAAGAGGTCGTCGATCAGTCGCAAAAGTAGCGCGGAGGAGCGCGCGGACTGGAGTCTCTGCCGGTAGACTTGCCACAGGTCCAGCAGCCTGCCGGTGCGCCAGACGCCGTCGCGGGCCTGGTCGGCGACGCCCTCCAAGAAGAACTCGATCCAGTCCGACCACGCGCCGGCTTGGCTGACGGCCAACAACAAGCCGTAGTAGTCCTGCCTCCGCCGATCGAAGAAGGCGCTGAGGTACAACAGCGGCTGGGACAGCAGGCCATGATGGCACAACAAGAGCGGGATCAACAGGCGTCCCACCCGTCCATTGCCGTCGAGGAACGGATGAATCGCCTCGAATTGGTAGTGGAGGCATGCCACGCGGATCAGTGGCGGAAGGCCGCTATCGGCGTGCAGGAACTTCTCCATTTCTCCCAGGGCCTCGTGCATTGCCGGGACGGGCGGTGGCACGTAGGTTGCGTCCATGAGCGTGCACCCGGGCGGACCGATCCGATTCTGCGATCGGCGAAACTCGCCGGGGGTCATGTGCTCACCGCGGACGCCGCGCATGAGCCGCTCGTGCAATTCGCGCACGAGCCGCAGGCTAGGCGGCAGGTCCTTCAGTCGTTTCAATCCGTATTCCAAAGCCTGTACATAGTTGGCAACCTCGCGCACGTCCTCAGGAAGAGTGCGGCCCGGGGGGGGATGCGCCGAGTCGGCCGCTTCGAAAAAGAAAAGATCGGACAGCGACGTCCGCGTTCCCTCGATGCGACTCGACAGAACGGCTTCGCGGCGCACGAACGGTCCGATCAGGAGGTGCGGGTTGGGTAGGTTTCGGGCCCGGCCTGCGAGTTCGCCCAGAGTGCGTTCGGCGTCCGATAAACGGGTCACCAGACGCCACGACAACTCCAGGCGTGGCGGAAGCGGATTCGGGACAAAGGCCCAGTAACCCTCGGGCCCCTGCGCGAGCATCCCAAACCTATCTTCTTTGAAATCAGACGGTTGCATCGCAATGATACTCAAGGTTGCTTGATCGGAGGTAATAATACTTTTCGGCCAAAAAGTATCATTGCGTCTGGGACAGGTCAAGTGACGGGTTTGGCGGAAGGCCCATTCGCTGGCCGCGAGCCATTGGCCCTCGGGGGCCCGCTCCAAGGCGTCCAAGGCCTGGGCACACAACTCCTGAAAACGTTCGTTCATCCGATGCATCAATACGTCCCGGTCCATCGGGGTTTCTCCTGACCAAGATGACCACAGACCACCCCATGCCAGAAGTATCCCTCCTCCGCGCCCCTCGCGCCATTAAAGTGTGGCGCGAACTTTTCCAGGGCGCCAACAGAAATGGCCGGACCCTCTCCTTGACTGTCGCCCAGGTCGGCGTAGGTTAGCCGCACCCCCGCCGCGGAGGCAGAGCCCGAATCCCCGCGACGGCGGCCTGCGGGATGCGAAAACCATGAGCAAACCACCGCGGCGTTGGTCCATCTGGAAAGTCGCCGGCTCCACCATGCTGTGTTTTATGATCGCGGGGGTGCTGTTCTGCTTGTCCTACTACATGCACCGCCTGGGCGGGGAAACCACGACCCAACCGGAGGCCGAGGGCGTGCTCACCTTTCCCGGCTTTGTCATGGTTCTGGGTTTGGGCGTGTCGATGCTCGGCATCAT
>JBGPAW010000108.1:0-10025 GCA_041480905.1 Phycisphaerae bacterium | reverse complement strand
CTCGTGGACAAGGAGGGAGGTTTATCTCGGTTGCATTGGAGCTTCGAAATGGCTGCGGCAAGAATGGTAAGGGCTGCGGCAAGAATGGTAGACGCGCTGATGAGAAGTGCAGCCTTCACGCCTACCTTCTGCCGTTGAAACCATCCACTCTGGGACGTGCGTTTTCCCATGTGCTGCGCCCTCAAGTGCCCAAAGGGCCCGGGAGCAGAATACCCGATCCTATTGTGCGGAGCAACCGTTCAATCGCTCGTTGCTTCCTCGGCCCCGCGCGCAGTTAAGCCCGGCTGAAAAAGGCAGGCGGTCGCGAACGCCCTGGGTGGTCCCGGTCCTCCTGGAGCTGCGCGACTGGCTACCCCTCGATGGAGGGGTAGCCAACTGTTGCGGGAACCCGGTTGTGGAGCGGGAACGCGGACCGCTGGAGGATCATGCGCGAGCGGCTAGCAGGAGCCCACGGCGGGCGGCGCGAATCAGGCCGGTACCGCCCGCCTCCAGCCGGACCAGCTCCTCCTGCGTGTACGGGAAGAGCTCGACGGGAAGGTCTGTGTCGGCAAACGCCGCGGCGAATTCGGGCGCGCGGTCGAACCAGCGCGGCTGGGCGTGGCGAGCGAGAACCAACAGCAGATCCGCGTCGCTGCCGGGGACCGCCCCCATGCGCGCCAGCGAGCCGAACAGCCACACCTGCAAGACGTCCGCGTGGGAGTCAATCAGCCGTTGGGCCAGCAGGCGCAGTTGGGCAACCGCCGCGGTCCGGTCCAGGTAGGTGGCCCGCGACGAACCGCAGGACCGCCTCACATAAACGGAGGGCAGTCTCGGCATCGTCGGCTCCGTAAGTCCCGACTGCGATTCGCCGGCATGAGACCCGGTAGAACGCGGATGCCGCGTCGGCGCAGGCGGTGGAGGGCGTGACCACGCGGAGCACGGCCATGTTGCGTGCCGCAATCGAAAGACTCAACATGCCCGCGCCGGCACCGGACACTGCCGTGTCCACAACCGGCTTGGGCATGCCACCCGACCGTCCTCCGCGGCTCACCCCCCGGCGAGCTTGGCCGCGGAACGGTGCTTGAGTTCGTCCAGCGGCACGTCCTCGAAGTGGGTGGCGAAACCCCAGGTGTGGCCGAAGGGGTCCTCCAGCGCCACTGAACGGTCGCCATAGAACTGGTCGGCGACGGGTCGCAACACCTTGGCGCCGGCGGCGATGGCCCGGCGGGCGAACGCATCTACATCCTCCACGTAGATGTAGATTGACACCGGCGCGCCGCCGAGAGTTTGTGGGCTGCGGGCACCCATGTCGGGGAATTCGTCGGCGAGCATGATGACGGCCTCGCCGATGCGGACCTCGGCGTGCCCGATCATGCCCCCGGGGCCGTCCATCCGCATGATTTCCGTCGCGCCGAACGCCTTCTTGTAGAACTCGAGGGCGCGGGCCGCACCCTTGCAGATCATGTAGGGGATCGCCCCGTGGTAGCCGTCAGGGATAGGCTTAACTTTGCCGGCCATGAATACACCTCCTTGGTTCCATTCCAGCGAAACGCGTTGGTCGAATACCGCAGAGTCACGTAGTCTACCAATCGCCTCGTGAACCTTTCGGGCTGAATAGCCTGACTACAGGTTGCACCCCCTTACTGCTCCGTCAACCGTGTTCTTACGGATTGCGTCGCCAAGGGAGGGCGAGCCTTCTGGTGAGCCGTTCGTCCGATAGCCGATCCCGTACCCGGCTCGGCAGGAGCCTCGCCCTCCCATCCAGGAGCCTCGCCCTCCCATCGAACCCGCAGATTCAGCGCTGACGGAGCGCTAGTCGCCCGCGGTGCCGGCCGCCGGAACGGGATGGGCGGCGGGCACCAGGGCCGGCTGGGCCAAAATGCCCCACCAGCGGCGGGCGGCATCCAGCACGATCGCCGCGGTCAGCACAAGCATGATCGAGGCCAGCACGCTCATCAGTCGCAGGGAGAACGCCTGCTGCGGGGCCGCGCTCGGGATGCTCGCCCACCACTCGCGGATCTTCAGGACGCTCGCGGTGAAGGTGGTGATGACCACGAATACGAAGGGCACGCCCGTGCAGAGGGCGTAGACACGTTTGGGCGCGTGGAGCAACACGTAAGTCGTCCCCACGGCCAGCGCAATGGAGGCGAGCAACTGGTTGGCAATGCCGAGCATGCTCCATAGCGTGTTGATGTTGCCCGTGTAGAGCAGATACCCCCAGCAAAAACAGGTCACCACGCTCATCAGAATGTTCATGCCCCAGTTGGGTTTGCCGCCGATGGCAGCCTGGGGCGTGAACTGGGCCACCGTCTCCTGGAATACGAACCGGGCCACCCGGGTCCCCGTTTCCAGCAGCGTGAGGATAAACAGGGCCTCGAACATGATCACGAAGTGATACCAGTAGGACATGATCGTGCGCATGCCCGGCAGGCTGGCGAACACCTTGGCCATGCCCACCGCCAGGGTCACCGCTCCGCCGGTCCGCCCGACCAGCTTCTCGCCGGTCTCGGCCTCGAGGGTGGTTAACTCCTGGGGCGCCAGATTCCAGTTATGCTCGCTTTGGGCCGTCTCGATCATCGCATGATAGGCGGCGACCTGGGCGGGTTTATCTTGCGTCACGTTAAGGGCGAAGTAGTCGCCGGGCTGGAGGGCGCAGGCCGCCACCAGCGCGGTGACCGAGACGAAACCCTCGACGATCATGGCCCCATAGCCGAGTTGGCGGATGTCCGACTCCTTGTCCGTCATCTTCGGCGTCGTGCCCGAAGCGATGAGGGAGTGGAACCCGGAGATGGCCCCGCACATGATCACGATGCAGACGAAGGGCCAGACCGTACCCGAAACGACCGGCCCCCCGCCGGCGGTGAAGTGCGTGGTGGCCGGCATCTTCAGCGTCGGGTGGGCCGCTAGAATCCCCACCGCCAACACCACCATCACCCCGATCTTCATATAGCAGCTCAGGTAATCCCGCGGGCACATCAGCACCCAGACCGGCAGGATCGACGCCGCGGCGGCGTAGATCGGAAGCATCAAAGAAAGCGTGGGTTTGTCGAACAGCAACATGTGCCCCGCGCCCGATTCGGCAAACGGCCGGCCAAGGAACACCCCCAGCAGTACCAGGGTCACCCCGATGACCGAGGCCTCAGCGACCTTGCCCGGGCGAATGCGGTACATCCACAGACCGGTGAGCATGGCCGCCGGAATGGTCACGACAATGGTGAACAGGCCCCAGGCACTTTCGCTGAGGGTATTGACCACCACGATGCCCACGCTCGCCAACGTGCAGACCACGATGAACAGCGTAGCCACCGAGGTGGTCAGTCCGGACAGCGCGCCGATGTTCAAACGCGCAATCTTGGGCAGGGAAAGTCCATCCTGCCGCACCGAGGCCCACAGGGTGACAAAGTCATGGACGGCGCCAGCCAAGCAAGCCCCGATCACGATCCACACGAATCCAGGGAAGTAGCCCCATTGCGCCGCCAGCACGGGCCCGATGAGCGGTCCCGGGCCGGCGATGGCGGCGAAGTGATGCCCGAAGAGCACCAGCCGCTTGGTCGGATGGTAGTCCACGCCGTCGTTGAGGCGGTGGGCGGGGGTGGAACGCGCATCATCCAGCCGTGCCACCTTGGCCGCCAAAAACGCCGAGTAGTAGCGATACGCGATCGCAAAAGCCGCCAGGGCGCCGACCACCAGCCACAAGGAGTTCATGCCTTCGTCTCTCGTTCCAGGCCAGCCTGTCGTCACCATACGCTATTGTATGGTATCGTGCCCCCTCAGGCGAACCCTCCGGCTCGCTTGGGTCTGGCCGGGAATTGTGGCCCTCCAGCAGGACAGCCTCTATGTTGTCCGGGTCAGCCGCACGGAGCGGTTGCGGGTCCGGTCGGTGTAATCCTGCGAACGGGTCTCGCCCTCAGCCGTCACGTACACCGCCCGGCGGTCGCCGACTACCGGGCACTCGTGCTCGCAGATCCCGCAGCCGATGCACAGCGCGGTGTCAATCTTGGGCACCTTGAACTCCAGGTGCAAAGCGGCCACGTCGCCCGGTTGGGGGACCGGATCCAGGGTGCCGTCGATCAGGATGGTATCGGCGTCGTTGCCTTTGATGCGATACTGACGCGTCACTCCGCCGGTTCGGTCGAGCCACTGCACGTGATAGCTGGTGGTCTGGTCCCCGCGGTACTCCTGCGGGCGGAAGGTGCACGGTTCCCCGACGGCCTCGCCCGGCTTGGGATACTCGCGCAGGGTGAGCGCGGTGGCCATCGCGGCGGAAACCAGCTTCTTGCCGTCGCGCAGCAGCAGTTGCTTGTACTCGGAGTGGATGGCCTTGGGCGCCACGGGGCACACCTCCTCGCACACCACGCAGGGGATGTTCTTGCTCCACGGCAGGCAGCGCCCGAAGTCGTAATGGGCGGTTCCGAGCTTGACCGGACCGCGGTCGGCGAACTCCGCCAGCCCCATCTTCTCCTCGACGGTGAGCCGCTGGATGGCCCCGGTGGGACAGACGTGCCCACAGGCCGTACACTGCAACTGGCAAAACCCCATGCGGAAGTTCATGAGCGGCGTCCACAGTCCTTCCACGCCGGCCTCGAAGGAAGCCGGTTGCAGCACGTTCGTCGGACAGACGCGGAGGCACTGATCGCATTTGATGCAGCGCTCCAGGAACTCCTGTTCCTCACAACTGCCCGGCGGACGGATGACCTTGGTGGAGAAGTCGGTGGTGGCTGCCGCGCTCGACTTGGTCCAACGGAAGAACAGCAGCCCGATCAGCCCTGCCAGTATGGCATGCCGGCGCCCTAAATCGGGACTGGTCACTTCGTGGGCCTTGTTGGGGAACAAGGCAAAGCCCAGCGCGTCGTGCGGGCAGTCCTCGATGCAGTTGAAGCAGACGAAGCATTCCGACATACGCAGTTGCGTGTGGGGATCGCTGGCCCCCTCGCAGGACTGCAAGCACAGGTCGCAGTCGGTGCATTTGTTGGGGTCCCGCTCGATCCGCCAGACGGCAAAGCGGCTCAGCGAGCCGAGCAGCGCTCCCAAGGGACAGAGCACGCGACAGAAAAAGCGTGGAATGACCAGGTTCATACCCACCAGAAACAGAAGAATGAAGCCCACGACCCAGCCACCGATGTGCCCACCGGGATTCTCGCGGGAGCGCAGCGGCTCCAGGGTGGCGCCCGTGTCCCTGGCCACGGGTTCCATCGCCAGCATGGTGCGGTCCCATTCCGGCATGACCGACACCGTGAAACTGCGATAGATCAGGCAAATGGGGTCGAGTAACCCGATCTGCAAATAGCCGCAGACGGCTGCCACCAGCGTGGCGATGAGTATGTAATACTTGAGGGCAAACAGCGGTCGATAGCGGTTGGACTCGATCTTGTGTTTCGGATCTCGCCTGTTGAACAGCCACCCGACCAAGTGGTGCAGAATGCCGTAGGGGCAAATCCAGTTGCAGAAGATGCGGCCGAGGAAGATCGTGGGAATCAGAATCACCAGGCCCCAGATGAGCCCCTTATAGACCGTATGGTTGGCCAGGGCCGTGGCGATACCGACCAGCGGATCGATTTCGAGGAACTTGCTGACGACCCACTTGAGCCCGGGCAGGGCGTCCAAGTGGCTGAAGGTCGTGGCGAAGACGGACAGCAGAAACATCGAGAAGACGACGATCTGCACAATGATGCGTACCGTCGTGATGCGCATAGTGGTCACCCCGTTTGTGGCACCCCCCTAAATCCGTTCTCCGCATTCCGGGCACCGCGGCTCCGAAATCCCGCGCAGGATGTACCCGCACTTGCGGCAACGGGTTTCCCCATCCCACGGCGCCTTGAATACCCAGAATAATGTTCCGACCGCGACTACCACGACGGTCCACTGCATCAAGAGGCGCTTGTAGTCCAGCACCGAAACATAGCTGGAGCCTATGAAGGCATAAATGGGGTACACCCATCCGCCGAGGTTGACCGGTGGGAACAAAGCCATCAGCACGAAGACAGCCAGGCCGGCCCAGATCACGACTCTTTGGCGCTTGTTCATTCCTTAATCCGCATTCGCAATGTGCAATGGGGGTTATGCCCACACTACACGTTGTGTTCCACGACTTTTCCTTGGCGTTGGTATGCCGTCCAGTCACGGGTGCCGAAGCGCTTCGCCTGGGAGTAAGCCCGCTCGCCGGTTTCGGTTTCGCCGAACTTCTGCTCGGCTAGTTCGAGGTAGCGCAGGACCGCCGGGTCGCGGCCCAACAGGTTCTGGTAGCACCAGGCGTCGCAGGCCAACTGGTCCACGCTGGCGACGACCGTGTTCATCTCTTTGACGTCGTCGAGCTGCCCGCCGGTGGGGCCGTTCTTCATCATCACGCGCGTGCCATCAACAATGATCAGCGTCGGACTCATCATGAAGCCCAGGTCGCTCACGATGTTGTGGATGGCCTGATGGAACTGATTGCGCCGCCCGCCCAGCAGCCCGTACCAGTTCTTCATGCCCATCGACGCATAGCACAGATTGTGGTCTTTGATCGGCGGCAAACCGATGACCTTGTCCACGTCACGCAGCGCCTCCCAGAAGATCGGCCAGGAGCCCAGGGCCTCGTTCCGGGCCGGATCGGGCTGGTATGGCGTACCGTCCGGTCGCGGCGGGCGGATGGCGATCGGACGGAAATGAATGTCCGCCGGGACCATCACCTTCGCCCCTTCCTCCAGCGCGACCTGCCGAATGCCCGAGCGGGCAAAACAGCTCTCCGGCGATTCGATGGGGTTGTCCGCGACGATCGCCCGTCCGGCCCCGGCTTCGCGGCACAAGCGGATCACGCTACGCAGTACCTCGGGATGAGTCGTCGCACCAAGCTGGGGCGCTCGCTCGAAGCCCACATTGGGTTTAAGGAGCACGATGTCTCCGCGCGACACAAAGCGCTTCATGCCCGCGGTACCGCTCAGCCCGCTCACCGCCGCTCGGACCATCCGGTCGATGTTCTCCACCCGCCCGCGAACGATGCTGATCCGCGGCGCATCCACCGGGTACTCCACCTTGGCGAAGTAGTTCTTGAGACGCTCCGGTTGCGGTTGCAACAGACCCGCTTTGCCGGTCGGATCGTACAACCACCAGGCCAGTCCTGCTGCGGCCCCCGTCGCGGCCAACGTCGCCGCTCCGCGCTTCAAGAACTCGCGCCGGTCGAGGTGGCCCGACGCGGGTGACAGCGTTGAGGTTTCGTCATGCCGTTTGCTCATCGGTTGCCTCAATCACTTCGCTCCCTCACGGTCGCGGTTCGGATCCCGCTTCAGCGGTCCTTCCCCCAAGCGCGCGGGCCAAGGACAAAGCCTTCTCTTTGGCCAGCGCCGCATCGCCGCAATTGTTCACACCGCCCAAATACACCCCTACGACGAATGCGGCATCCACCGTGCCGCCCGACTCGCCCACGAGGAACTCGATCCCGTCCGCCCGCCCGCGCTCGAGCAGTCTCCCGTTCTTCTGGAAAAAGACCGCGTAGGCATTGAGCAGCTTAGTCGCCTCGCTCCGGTCTCCCGCGCGATGGATGAACGTAGTAAAGGTCTTGCCTTCCGCCGAATAGTCGGCGCTGAAAACGTCGCGGAGAAAGTCCAAGCTGAACGCATCCGCGCCGTGGTACGCCAACTCCGCACCGGTGCGGCCTTCACGGGGCAGCAGGAACTCGGCCCAAGGTCCCGCTGCCGTGCTCTGGATGCGTCCGGCGACGGCCCGGGCGACGGCCGGCCCGGCCGCTTCGATCGAAGCGCCTTGGCCATTTGCCTCCACCCGAACGTAGTGATTGCCTTTGCGGAATATCACGCTCCCGTGCGCGCCGTACCCCGCGTCACCCACTTCGAGCGGAGTGACCTGGCCGCCGCTTTCGGCCTGGTAAATCCCGAAGGCGCCCTCCGGCGCGGCCATCTCGTACCAGTACACGTCGAGCGCCTGGTTCGGATCCGTGCGACAACGGTAAGTCCCGAAGGTCATCCGCTGCATGTCGAATTGCAGATAGATATCCGCCCGCCCGTTGATCTTCTCCCACAGGTCCAGCGGCGTATACACGCGCCAGTCTGCCGGCACGGCCCAGTCGGCGACCTCGATCGCGGGAAAGGGCGACGCGCGCTCCACCGGCGCCGCGGCGGGAGTGACTGAGACGGCGGGGGCGGCGGCGTAGGCGATCTGCACCGAACCGAGCGCATCGGCGATGGTCCGTGCCGACGGCGTCTCCGAACGGACATTCGAGCGGTCGAACTCGGTGTAGTACCGTCCGGACCAGAAGCCGCCGCGCTGCTCGGTCCGCCAGCCGGCGTTTCCGACCGCGAGCGGGGCGGCCTCGCGCGGCTTGCGTCGCTCATACAAACCGGAGGCGTTCGCCGGCGTCTCGGCGTCAACGATCTGGACCGAAACCGACTCACCGGTCCCGGCACGGGCGTACGTGCCGCGGTAGACCCACACCGCACCCGCCTGGAGCAGTTCCGATTCGTCCGCGGCTTCCAGGGCCTCTCGATCGAGCACTTGCACCCCCTCCTGCCGCGACCACCCAGCGGTGCCCAACGCGGGCAGCATCTGCCGGGCAATACGTTCCTCGCGGGTCGGCGGGCTCTTCCCTTCGGCGCCGGGCTTGAGTACGAACAACCCCGGCTGCGGATGCACGCCGACGGCGATGGCCACGACGACGATCCCCGCCAGCACCAGCAGCACCACGAGGCCGATCACTACTTCGGTGGTGGGCACCTTGTCGCGCATGTACCTTCGACCGAACCACGTCGCCATCGCCGCGTCATCCTGGGCCACGAAGGCACCAAGACACGAAGAAGACGTCATTCGCCTTGTTGGCTTCCAAGCCCGCTCCGGTGTTGCTTCTCTTATCCTCTTCTTCGTGTCTTTGTGTCTTGGTGTCTTGGTGGCTATCTTCGCCTGATGATGATAACCGAAGTTGCCCCTGGTGTGAGGCTATTTCCGGTGCAGCCGCGAGTTGTCGTCAATTCGGGCGCTGGGCCAGCCACGCTTGGGTTTCGGCAAGCTGGGACTGGATTTCTTCCACCTGGGCCGGCTTCCAGCGGCGGATTTCCTCCCAGGCGGGGCGTTGGTTGTTCAGCTCCAGCGCACGCCCGTAGTTCTGCACTGCTGCTCGCACCAACGCCGCCCGCTCCTCGGTCCGGCCGACCCACGCCTGAAGACGGGCCAGCTCGACATAGGCTTCCGGACGCGTGGGATACAGGGCGAGCGCGCGCTCCGCAGCCGCCAACGCTTGGGCCCGATCGCTCGGATCGTGGGTGAGCTGGGCCAAGGACAGCGAAAGCTGGGCCTGCCGGCGATGAAACGCCACGTTCGCCGGCGAGCGGGCGATGGCCTGGTCCAGTGAAGCCAAGGCCTCTCGGAGCACCGGCGTCGGGTCGGGCGAGGACTCCGCCACGCCGCGCAGCCAATCCGCTCGCTCGGCGGCGGCGGTCGGATCGAACGGATCGGCCCCCACCGCCTGCTGATAGAGCCGGTTCGCGGGGTGACTCTCGATCGGCCCGGCGAGCGCGGCATGGCGCTGGGCCCGTGCCGCCACCACCAGGTCGCTCGCCCGCCACACCGGAGGAATAATGAACCCCACAACGACCGCCAGCGCCAGTCCCGCCAGGACCGTAAACCCCCACCGTCCCCCGCTCGATGGTCCCGTCTCAGGGACCGCCCGGCGCGGCGGGGGGACCTGGCGGGCCGCGATCGCCACGCCCACCAGCGCAAAAAACGTCGTCGCCGCTCCGGGCACGAGCAACGCGAAGTTGATGGTATCCTGCAAGAGGAAGGCGAACAGCCCGCAGTTGACCAGCACCGCCATGCGTAACCACCCGTCCCGGCCCGAGTACCTCCACGGATCGGGCCCGAACGCGCAGATCGCAAACACGGCCAACCAGGCCAGCGCCGGGAGGGCGGTCTCCACGAGCAGATAGTTAGGGTCCTTGCTGCCCAGCAAGTGCAGCCGCACGCCGAAGAAGCTCAGGGCCAGCAGCAGCATCCACAGCCGCGGGTGACCGGCGGTGGGAATGGCCGGCTTAACGCCGCCCCCCTCGGCGCCCAGCTCGGCCAGG
>JBGPAW010000107.1:0-10199 GCA_041480905.1 Phycisphaerae bacterium | reverse complement strand
TCGCAATCCTGTGGTCGCCCACCGTCCCGCTGACGAGCACCACGTCGCCGAGTCGGGCATTCTGGGGACCGCGATCGGGATGGCTTTGGCGGGCCTACGCCCCGTGGCGGAGATGCAGTTCTCCGGCTTCTCCTACCTGATGTTCGCCCAACTCGAGGGTTACGCCTCACGCTATCGCTCGCGGACCCAGAGCCAACGGTCGGTACCGCTGGTGGTCCGTATGCCCTACGGCGGCGGCGTGCGGGCCTTGGAGCATCACTCCGAGAGCCGCGAAACCGTCTATGCTCATCTACCCGGCGTGAAGGTGGTGATCCCCTCGGGGCCACGGAACGCCCGCGCCCTGCTGGTCGCCGCCATCCGCGATCCCGACCCGGTGGTCTTCATGGAGCCGAAACGCTCCTACCGCGCCTTCCGCGAGGAGGTGCCCGAAGAGGAGGAGGTCGGAGAGATCGGTCGGGCCCAGGTCGCCCAGGAAGGCGAAGCCCTGACCGCCATCGCGTGGGGGGCGATGATGCCCCTGACCCTGCAAGCCGCCAACGAAGTGCAGGCGCGTCGCGGCGTGCGGATTGAAGTCCTCGACCTGCTGACCATCGCGCCGTTGGATGCCGGCACCGTCGTGTCGTCGGTGCGGAAGACCGGCCGCTGCGTGGTGGTGCAGGAGGCGCCTAGATCATTGGGGGTGGCCTCCGAGGTGATCGCGTGTATCAACGATAGTGCCCTGTTGTCTCTGGAAGCGCCGGTTCAGCGCGTGACGGGCTTCGACGTGGTGACCCCATACTTCGGGCGCGAGCAGGCCTTTCTCCCCAGCGTCGGGCGGATTCGGCGGGCCATCGAAGAGACCCTCGATTTCTAGGAGATAGTGGTGTACGAATTCAAGTTGCCGGATCTCGGCGAGGGCATCCACGAAGGCGAAATCCTCCAATGGCACGTCCAACCGGGCGACCTCGTCCGGGACGACGATCCGCTCGTGGACGTGGAGACCGACAAGGCCGCCGTCACCATCCCTTCGCCCAAAAGCGGCCGGGTGACTTCGATCTCGGGGGCGGTGGGCCAATCCGTCACCGTGGGCACGGTGATTGCGGTGATCGACGAGGACGCCGAAGCGGCGGCGGAGCCGCGGCGGGCGGAGAAGGTGGCGGTGCCGACGATACCGCCGCCGGCGCCCGTACCGGCGGCGGCCCAGCCGCCGCCGAAGGTGGGCGCGGCCGTTCTTGCGGCCCCGGCGACCCGGCGCCTGGCTCGGGAATTGGGCGTGGACCTGGCGGCGGTCCACGGCACGGGTCCGGCCGGGCGGGTGACTTCCGAGGACGTTCAGCGCTTCGCGGAAGGCGGAGCGGCGGCGATCGCCGCCGCTGGGGAAACACCGGCACCGGGCGGCGCCAGAGGCGCCGCCCTCACAGCGACCGGCATCCCCTTCTTCGAGTTGGAACCGCTCCCGAACTTCGAGGAGTGGGGACCGGTCGAGCGGCAGCCGGTGCGCTCCATCCGCCGCAAGGTGGCCCGGAAAACGGTCACCTCTTCGGTGCTGGTTCCGCACGTGGCCCACATGGACGAAGCCGACGTCACGGAACTGGAGGACTTCCGCCATCGTGAGAAGGCCCGACGCGGAGACGAGGCTGGCGTGCCGTTCACCCTGCTCCCCTTCATCATCAAGGCCGTGATGACCGGCCTGAAGGAGTTCCCGGCGCTGAACGCCAGCCTCGACCCCTTCAAAGAGGAGATCATTCTCAAGAAGTTCTACAACATCGGGTTCGCCGCCGACACCGGCAAGGGTCTGATCGTGCCGGTGGTCAAGAACACGGACCGCAAGAGCATCCTCCAGATCGGGGCGGAGATGGCCGCCCTGGCAACGCGGGCCCGCGAGGACAAGCTGGAAGTCGCCGACCTGCGCGGCGGGACGTTTACCATCACCAACGTCGGGGCGATCGGCGGGATCAACGCCATTCCGACGATCAACTAC
The DNA here is from genome assembly GCA_041480905.1 of Phycisphaerae bacterium. Taxonomy (GTDB): domain Bacteria; phylum Planctomycetota; class Phycisphaerae; order UBA1845; family UBA1845; genus JAAEQG01. The sequence goes on along the minus strand of JBGPAW010000107.1, from coordinate 8,239 downwards.
CCCGAGGTGGCCATCCTGGCTACCGGTCGCGTGCAGGAGAAACCGGTGGTCCGCGCCGGCCAGATCGTGGTCCGAAAGATCCTGCCGCTGACGCTGACCTTCGACCACCGGGTGATCGACGGGGCCGAGGCCGCTCGCTTCGTCACGGCTCTCGTCCGGCGGCTGTCCGAACCGCTGAGCCTGCTCCTGGAATTGTTAGAGAGCAGAGGCTGACGCGAATCATAGAGAATTGCGGCTCTCCTCCAGAGAAGTCGGCGATTCCTTGCCAGGGGCGCTCCCCAAGAACCCGTGTCATCGCCCTGGCTCTTCAGTCTCGAAGGGACGGAATAGGCCAGCCCAGGGCGCCACAAGATTTCGTGCCAGGCTTCAAGTGCAGGTGGAACCGCGGGTGCCGCACCTGCCCTAAGCGCGGCCAAGAGGTCAGCCGTGCGCCAATCGTGAGGTGCGGCCCGGATGCGGCAATACCAGGCGCATTCGAATGGTCCATCAGGGGATGCATTCTACGCGGCTCTCGCGCGTCCGAACGTAGAACGTGAACATGGCGAAAACCACGACCAGTCCCACAAGGACGACAAGATTAGGGTGAACCGATCCGGAAGCTCGGTCGCCAAGACCCTCGCGCTCCGGCTGGAGCGCTTCCCGGCCTATGCGCCGGAACTCAACCCCGATGAAAGGGTCCGGTGTCAAGCGGACCACACCCTGGCCAAGGGGTGCCCCGACGATCTCGACGAACTCTCCGTGGCACTCCACAGAAGCCTCCGCCATTTGCGTCGGGCGGGGCGAGCAACTATAATCCCATCCTCCTCCGCCGGAGAACCAACCACGGAGACCTGGTTTCTCGTGGACGATCTGAGTGATATCGCCGAGCGCGTCGCGGCAGGCACACGCTTGACTTACGAAGACGGCGTGCGTCTCTTCCGTACGCGGAACATCCACATGCTGGGCCGCTTGGCGGACATCGCTCGCCGTCGCAAGAACGGCCACGTGGCGTACTACAACGTCAACCGCCACATCAACTACACCAACCGGTGCGTGCTGCGGTGCAAATTCTGCTCTTTCTATCGCCCGTGGTCCGCCGACGTTCCGGGTGCTTATGAGCTTACGGTTGAGCAAGTGGTCGAGCGGGCCCGGGAGGCCTATGCCCACGGGGCCACTGAGGTCCACATCGTCGGCGGCTTGCATCCCAAGCTGTCGTTCTCGTACTACCTCGATGTGTGTACCCGGATCCGGGAAACCTGCCCACCCCTGCACATCAAAGCTTTCACCGCCATCGAGATCATCCATTTCACGCATATCGCCCGACCCCGCCGGACCATCCGCGAAGTGCTCACCGAGCTGCGAGGCGCCGGTTTGGGCTCCTTGCCCGGCGGCGGCGCGGAAATCTTCGACGACCGCGTCCACGACGAGGCCTTCAAGAACAAGGTCGGCGCCGCGGAGTGGTTCGACGTACACCGGGTCGCCCACGAGTTGGGCCTCTACACCAACGCGACCATGCTCTACGGCCACGTCGAGACCGTCGCGGAGCGCGTGCAGCATCTGCTCCAGTTGCGCGCCCATCAGGATGACTCGGTGGCGTCCCGTCCCGCCCGGTTCAACTGCGTGATCCCGCTGTCCTTCATCCCCGAGGGGAGCGCGTTGGCGCACTTGCCCGGCCCCACCGGGTTGGACGACCTGCGCACGCTGGCGGTCAGCCGGCTGATGCTGGACAACCTCGATCACGTTAAGGCGTTCTGGATCATGCAGTCTCCCAAGCTGGCCCAGGTTTCGCTCAACTGGGGGGTGGACGACCTCGATGGTACGGTGGTGTACTACGACATCACCAAGCGCGCGGGCCACGGCACCACGCACCAGGAACTGACCGTGGACACAATGCAACGCTTGATCCGTGAAGCCGGCTTCGTGCCCACCGAGCGCGACTCGCTGTACCGCCGGGTGATCCGACAAAACGGCGCTTGGACCATCGAAGGCGAGAGTTGAGCGCCGGTGAAGAAATCGCCCCTGGAGGCACATCGTGGTGGTGTCACCGCCGCAGTTTGAACAGTTAATGCAGGCGGACAACCGCCTGCGGGAATCGTTAGGCCTGAAACCGGCGGCCTTCGGAGCAGACGCATGAGCGCAGACGAATTACAGGAGCGCATCTGCCGATGCTGTGACCGGGAGTATCCGTACCCGGTGAAGAAGAGCCTGGCGACGCGCTTCCACTGCGAGACTTGCAGCCAGTTGGACTCGAAGACGCGCAGGATGTTCGAGTTGTTCAACAAGCGGATGCGCCGCCTGAGCGGTGAGATGGAGAAGCTGCGCCGGCAACTCGCGGAGCGGGAGAAGGCCTGAGCACCGCGTCGGGCAGCCCGCAGCGCCGTCAGTCCTTTTGCGACGCCTCGGAAAGCGTCGGAGGTCCGTTGCCGGCGTAGTGACAGGCCACCAGGTGACCCGCGCCCAGTCCGGCTCTGGGTTCCAGAGGCGGTGGGGTCGTGCAGCACAGGTTGGTGGCGATGGGACAGCGCGTGCGAAACGCACACCCGGAAGGCACGTCGGCGGGGCCAGGGACTTCACCGGCGAGCGGGATGCGTCGGCCAGCGGCGGCGGAGGGAGCCGGTGCGAGGCTGGGGACCGCAGCCAGCAGGGCCTGCGTGTACGGATGGCGAGGCTGGTCGAAGATGTCCCGGCGGTCACCGAGCTCCACGATCCGCCCGAGGTACATCACCACGATCCGATCGCTGAGGTGCCGCACGACCGCCAAATGATGGGCGATGAACAGGTAGGTCAGCCCTAAGTCGCGCTGCAGATCGCTCAGTAAATTGAGAATCTGGGCCTGGACGGAGACATCCAAAGCACTGACGCATTCGTCGCAGACGACTAAGTCCGGCGACAGCACGATTGCCCGGGCGATACTCACGCGCTGCCGCTGCCCGCCGGAAAGCTCGTGCGGATAGCGGGTCAGGTAGACGGTGCCCAGCCCCACCCGCTCCAGGACGGCGGAGACCAGCTCCCGGCGCTGCCGCCGCGAACTGCGGGCTTCAGGCTCCCCTTGACGCGGAGTGTCAAGGGCCCGCGCGGCGGCCGCGCCGCGGTGAACAGCCAGCGGTTCGCCGACGATCGTTTCCACGGTCATCCGCGGGTCCAGACTGCTCCACGGATCCTGGAAAACGATCTGCATCCGCCGTCGCAGCACCCGCAGCGCTCGCTGCGGAAGCGCCAGAACATCCGCGCCGTCGAAAAGCACTCGGCCGGCGGTGGCGGGAACCAGCCGCAGAATGGCCCGGCCGGTCGTCGTCTTGCCACACCCGCTCTCGCCGACCAAACCCAGGGTCTGTCCGCGGGGGATGTCAAAGCTGACGCCGTCCACGGCCCGGATCCAGCCGGCGGTCCGACCCAGGACGCCGCGATGGATGGGAAAATGGACCTGCAAGTCGCGCACGCTGACCAGTGGTGAGGAACTGGCTGGCACAGGGCTGAGGGCTGAGGGCTGAGGGCTGAGGGGCGGGGCGTTCATCTCCAAGTTCCCCAGCCGCGCGGGCCCTTGACACTCCGCGTCAAGGGGAGCCTGAAGCCCGCGGCTCGATCAAAGTTCCCAACAGGCAGCGCAATGCTCCGACCCCACCTCGCGGAGCGCCGGCCCCCCGTCGCCGGCATGTTCGGCCTGGCAGGAGGCCGGAATGGTCACCTGCTCGTCGCCGCGGCGTAGCACGACCGTAGGGCGCCCCGCCGCTCGGCCGATCTGTTCAGCCAGGGCGCAGCGCGGATGAAAACGGCACCCCGTGGGATAGTCGGCCGGGTCGGGCACACCACCGGGGATGACCTGCAAACGCTCGACCGTCCCTTCCAGCCGGGGCGTGCAGCGGAGGAGCGCCTGCGTGTACGGATGGGCCGGGCCGTCAAGGATCGCCCGAACGGGACCGTGCTCGACGATTCTCCCCGCGTACATGACGTAGACCCGGTGGGCGATCCGGGCCACCACGCTCAAATCGTGCGCGATGAGCAGGATGCTCATGCCAGTCCGAAGCTGCAACCCGCGCAGCAGGTCCAGAATCTGGGCCTGGGTAGTGACATCGAGCGCGGTGGTGGGCTCGTCGGCGATCAGGAGCAGCGGCCGGCAGGCGAGGGCCATCGCGATCATGACCCGCTGCTGCATGCCGCCGGACAATTGGTGCGGATACTCGCGGAGGCGGCGTTGCGGGTGGGCCAGGCCCACGTGGTGCAGTATCTCCTCGGCGTGCCGCCAGGCTGTCGGCCCGCGCAGTTGCTGGTGGAGTTCGAGGGCTTCGATGATTTGGGCGCCGACGGTGAGCACGGGATTGAGCGAGGTGCCCGGCTCCTGAAAGACCATCGCCAGCCGGCGGCCGCGGACCGTTCGCATCTGCTTTTCGGAAAGCAGCAGGAGGTCGGTGCCGGTGCCGCCGGGCTCGGGGTAGAGCACGACCCGTCCGGTGCGAATGCGTCCGGCCGCGGGGACCAGCCGCATCAGGGCCAGCGCGGTGACCGTCTTGCCGCAACCGCTCTCGCCCACCAGAGCGACGGTCTGCCCGCGCGGAACGGCGAAACCCACCCCATCCACGGCCAATTCGGCACCTCGCTCGGTGGCGAACCCCACCCGCAGATCAGCAACTTCCAGGAGGATGTCCGAGCCGCTCGTCATGGAATGAGCTCCCGGCGATCACCTCACCGCTCTCTCCCCGAAGGGTGGATCGCATTCAGGGCCGAGGGTGGTGACGCGAGGCACGCCGTATCTGAACAGCTTGAGGAATTGGTTCTCCGGATTGGGGAGGCGGTGCCGTCAATCCGGGATGGGGGCGCCGACCGGCACGTTCCATGGCGGTCCGTTGAGCAGCCCCTTGTTCTGCTCGGTGCCGATCCACTTGTTCAGCTCCAGCGGCAAGTTGAGGTCGCGGTTCTCCGTTTTCTTGATGACCTCGCGGACGCTCGGCGCCGGGGAGGGCGGCGCCACCACCCGCTGCAACAGGTTTTCCGCGGCGTCGATGGTTAACTCGATGAGATACTTTTCCTCTTCCGACACGCCCGGGGTCAGATAACGCTCCACGTCCATGCGCAGATCGGCCGCCAGGAGCACAACCAGTCGTGGTTTGGCCTGAAGGTTGCCGGCCTCGTTGCGGAGAAAGTTGAAGGCCGTTTCCTCAGCCCCATCGCAGGCGGGTGCGCCCCCGGCACGCCGGCGGAGTTGTCCCTTGATGATCTCCATCATCGCCCCTGCGGCAGTCTCGAGGTTGGCCTCGCGGTAAGACAGGGCTTCATAGATACGCTTGAGGATCAATCCGTTCGACTCTTGGGCGCCCGCGTCGCGCAGGCGTTCGATGGTCGTCTTGGTCAGCGTCGTGTCCGCCTGGATCGCCGGGATGAGCGCGGCGAACGCCTTGGCACAGGTGTAGCGGGCCGCGGGTTGGCCCTTGGCCTGCAAACCCGCGGTCAACCCCCCGATGGTCCCGACGTCCTTCAGGTCCGCCAAGGTCCGAGCGAGCGTCAGCCCTACGGCCACCGGCAGACCTTGACCTTTCTCAAACTCCGCCGCGAACCGCTGGTTGCTTTGCTGGAGCAGAGCGGCCTTGAAGCTCGCCGAGTTCTCCGTGTGGTTGAACTGCGTGCGGTAGGCCTGGAGAAAACCGCCGGCGGCTTCCTCCGAGCCGACCTGGAGGTCGTCGGTAAGCTTCTTGAGTCGGTAGGTGATCCAGGTTTCGATGGCCGGATCGTCCGCCGGGACCGACGAGCGGGTGCGGAGGGCATCGAGGGCGTTGTCCTCCGGGACCTGCGCCGCGGCTATCGGACCGCCGCCCAACCACGCGACGAACGAGACGACACTGAGGATGCTACGCTTGTTCAATGCCCGGCTCCTCTGGATCGACCCCCAGGATGGGACCGGCTTTCCCGCCGCTCACCTATCCACCCAGAGGGTACTCAGGCGTGTTTGCACTTGTCAAGCCTGGCGCGCTGAGGGCACTTTGTGCGCCAACGGCGCCGGATTCTGCACCGCTCGACTTGACCGATTTCTCTAAGTACTTATCATTCGAGGTGGTTACGTTGGGGAGTGCGAGTCTACCCGCGCCGAATGCGACGCAGGATGAAGCGATGAGAGAACAAGTCCTCGAGTTGCTGCCGGAGCTCCAGGAAATCCGTGATCCCAGCCTCCGCGACAAGGTGACGGCGGTCTGGGCGGAAGCGATGGCTCAGGGCGGTTGGCGGCCGCCGGAACTGACCGAAATCCCCTTCACGCTGCTGGCCGGCAAGATCGACCTGCGCTTCATTGAGCACATTCGCTCCTGCGCCAAAATGTGCCTCGCGGTGGAGAAGGTGCTCAAGGAGGTGTGGGGCGACCGGGTGCCCATTGATCACGACACGCTGATCGCCGGTGCGCTGTTGGCCGACGTGGGCAAGCTGTTGGAGTACGACCGGAAAGATGGCCAGGTGATCAAAGGCCACTTGGGTGACATGCTGCGGCACCCGTTCAGCGGTGTCGGGCTGTGCTGGAAGCACGAATTACCCGCGGAAGTCATGCACATCGTCGCCACCCATTCCAAAGAGGGCGATCACGTGCCGCGGACCATCGAGTCCATCATCTTTCACCACGTGGATTTCGTGGACTTCGACATTGCCAAGGCCCTCGGCAAGTAGGACGAATTGCCAGACGAAGGGTCAAGGGGCGAGAGAAGATGATGTTCCCCTCGAACCCGTCTCGGCATACGCGAAGGCGCGTCGCTAAGACGCGGGGGGCTCGATCTGCCCGTACTCCGACGTGTCGTCCTCGTCGTCCGCGACCGTCGCGGCCACGCCGGCGGCCAGGTCCTCGAAATCGTCGTCGGTGATCGTACGCAAGTCGAAACAAATGGCGTCGTCATGGACGCGGGCGACGATGGGCACCTCGGCGTCGCGGAGCAGACGGGCGGCGGCGGAGACTTTGACCTGCTTAGGACGCCACTGCACGCACACCGAGGGAATCTCGGCGGCGGGCAACGCCCCGCCGCCGGCGTAGGCCGTGTCCGAGCAGACGTAGAACGATTCTCCGGGCACGTGACGTTCCAGCAGGGCGCACAGCGTACGGGCCCGTTCCGCCAGCGCGGCGGTATCCGCCGCGATCATGGCCAGCACGGGAACCTTCTCCAGCGCCCGCTCGGAATCGAGGTATTGCCGCAGCGTCGCCTCCAACGCCAGCAGCGTGAGTTTGCCGGTGCGGTAGGTGCGCATCAGGGGATTGGCCCGGAGGCGGTCGATCAGGTCCTTGCGGCCAGCGATGATCCCGGCCTGCGGGCCGCCCAGCAGCTTGTCGCCGGAGAAGCAGATCAGGTCCGCCCCCGCAGCGATGGACGCCGCGGCCACCGGCTCGGCGGGCAGTCCCAGCGCGGTCACGTCCACCAGGGCCCCGCTGCCCAGGTCGTCGATGGCGACCAGGCCGAAGCGCCGGGCCAACCCCACCAACTCGGAAATCGGCGTCTCCTCGGTAAAGCCCGTGATCCGGTAGTTACTGGTGTGCACGTGCATGAGGGCGGCGGTGCGGTCGTTCACGGCCCGCTCGAAATCCGAAAGGCGGGTGCGGTTGGTTGTGCCCACCTCGCGCAGACAGGCCCCGCTTGCGGACATGATCTCCGGCAACCGGAACGACCCGCCGATCTCGATCAACTGCCCGCGCGAAACGATCACCTCGCGGTCTTTGGCGACGGTGTTCAGGATCAACAGCGTGGCGGCGGCGTTGTTGTTGACCACCGAAGCGCCTTCGGCCCCGGTCACCCGGCAGAGCAGTTCCTCGACGTGCCGCTCGCGGCGGCCGCGCTGCCCACTGTCCAACTCCAATTCGAGGTTGCAGTACCCCCCCACCGTCTCCACGATGGCCTCCAGCGCGTCCGCGCACAACGGCGCGCGGCCGAGCCCGGTATGCAGGATGATTCCGGTGGCGTTGATCACCCGTCGCAAGGAGGGCAGCGTCCGGCGGACGAAGAGGTCCTCGGCCACTTCCAGCACCGCCTGACGATCGACGGCCACGCCGCCGTCCGTTTCAAGCACGCGCCGGCGCACGGTCTCGAGGGCGTCCCGCAACGCCTCCACCACCAGGGTGCGCGAGGTCGCCCGGATCCAGTCGCCCACCTCCGCCTCGTTCAGCAGGTCGCTGACGGAGGGTAGTTCACGCAGCCGAGCCTGTTGTTCTGGTGTCATGATCCTTGCCCTTTACTCCGCCAGCACCCGCGTGTCGCCCGTGCGCCGGGTGAACCCGATCCGGTGGTGTGGCATGGCTACCCAT
>JBGPAW010000106.1:0-10236 GCA_041480905.1 Phycisphaerae bacterium | reverse complement strand
TGGGCGAGCTCGCGGGCCAGGCCGCGGTCCTCCTCACTGAGACGATCAATGAGCTCACGTTGGCCGCGGGCCTTTTCTTCGAGCGTTTGGGTGTGCTGTTCCAGCCGCGTGATTTCGGCGGTGAGCTCGGCGATCCGAGCCTGGTGCTGGTCCCGGCGGGCGTGCGACCTCTGCAAGTGCTCGGTCTGCTCCGCGAGGCGGCGTTGGGTGGCGGCGATGCGTTCCTCCAGCCCCGAGGCCTCGGCGGTCGCGCGGACCAGTTCGTTCTCCGTCGCGGACAGCGACTCGGTGACCCGGTCCGCGTCGGTGGTCAGCTTGACGGCGTGGGCCTCGTCGCGGTCGATGCGCGTCCGCAGCCCCAGGCCGCGGTCGGCATCGGCGTTCACCAACTCGTCTTGCCGGGAGATCGCGGCGGTGAAGCGATGGTATTCGGCCAGGGAGAAGCGGGCACGCAGTTCCTTAAGCTGGGTCTGATAGGTTTGGAAACTGCGGGCCTTACCCGCCTGCAGCTTGACGCTGCGCAGGCGCCGCTCCACCTCTTCGATGATGTCCCCGACGCGGAGCAGGTTCTGCTGGGTGCGTTCGAGTCGGCGCTCAGCTTCGCGGCGGCGAGCCTTGTAGCGGCTGATGCCCGCGGCTTCGTCGAACAGGGTCCGCCGTTCGAGGGGGCTGGCCCGCAAGAGCGCGTCGATCTTGCCCTGTTCGATGACCGAATAGGCTTCGGTGCCGACGCCGGTGTCCAGGAACAATTCGCGCAGGTCCCGAAGCCGGGTGGGTTCTTTGTTGAGCAGGTATTCGCTCTCGCCGCTGCGATAGAGCTTGCGCATGACGGCGACTTCGTCGCAGTCCACCGGGAGCGTGCGATCGCGATTGTCGAAGACGACCTCGATCTGGGCCATCCCGGCGCTGCGCCGGCCTTCTGCGCCGTTGAAGATCATGTCCAGCATCTGGCGTCCGCGCAGGGACTTGGCGGACTGCTCGCCCAGGACCCAGCGGAAGGCGTCGACGAGGTTGCTCTTGCCGCACCCGTTGGGGCCGACGATGCAGGTGATGCCCGGACCAAAGTCGAACGCGACCTTGTCCGCGAAGCTCTTGAAGCCGCAGATGCTCAGGTGTTTAAGAAACACGACCTCGGCTACCTCCGTGTGCCCGGACTGAGCGCCGCTCCATCGGGCCCCTTGCCGAGACCGGCCGCGCCGCCGGGCTCATGGGGCTTGATGTATGATAGCACGACCGCCGCGATCCCGCAAACCGTCCTCAAGTTGACAGCGCCGACCTCAGCCGCTACAACCCTGATGTGGTGGACAGGCCCCAGGGGGAGGGGCTGAGGGCATAGCTTCTGAACCTGATGGGGGTCGGTCCGCTGGCAGGCGATCGACGGGGACCTGCGTGGGGAAGCGACCCCACTACCAAGGGCCTTGTGATTGCGCAGGCATCTCGATTGCCTTCGCGTCGATGCTTGTCCGATAGCGACCCCTGAAGTGCGGGACGGAGCGATGGTGGCCATCCGCGACATCCGGAAGTTCGCCCATGCGATCGCGCGGGAATTCAAGCCCCGGCGGATCATCCTGTTCGGGTCTTATGCGTACGGCAAACCGACGGAAGATTCGGACGTGGATCTGCTGGTGATCTTTCCAGGTCGAGGCAGCGCCGTGGAAAAGTCGCTGGAGATTCGCCTGAAAATCCGGCGGCCTTTCGCACTCGACTTGCTGACGCGGACCACTGGGGAGGTAGCCAAGCGCGTGGCCATGGAAGACTGGTTCATGTGCGAACTCCTCGAAAAGGGTAAAGTTCTCTATGAGGCCAAGCACGCACGAATGGATCGTCAAGGCCGAAGGTGACTATGTGATGGCCTGCCGCGAGATCCGCGCTCGCAAAGCGCCGAATTATGACGGCGTGTGCTTCCATGCCCAACCGTGTGTGGAAAAGTACCTGAAAGCTCGATTGCACGCTGATGGTGTCGATTTTCCCAAGACCCACGACTTGGCGCTTCTGCTGGATTTGACCATGCCAAGTGAACCCGACTGGGAGTTGTTGCGGCCCGCGGCCGAAACGCTGACCGATTACGCCGTCCGAGTCCGCTATCCGGGAATATCTGCCGACAAACAGACGGCGCAAGAGGCGTTATCCTGCTGTAGCCTGATCCGCGAGCGGGCTCGCTTGAGTCTGAACCTCCCGGACGAGAAGAAGACGGGGCGCGCTGGCCAGTGCACCCTCCCGCGAGCAAAGCCTAAGAGGCGCACACGGAAATAGTCTATGGTGCCGAACTTTCAGCATTTCATGCTACCACTGCTTCAGGCCATCGGAGGCACCAGCGACGGCGGCGTCGACGGAGTCATCAAGCAAGATAAGCTTGGACTGGAATCAATCCTCGTTCAGGCCAAGCGATGGGAGAATCCGGTGGGCGCGTCGACGGTTCGCGATTTCGCGGGCAGCCTGGAAGGACATCGAGCCGATAAGGGCGTCCTGATTACGACCTCTCGATTTACGCCCGATGCCGTAGACTATGTGTCCCGGATCGGCAAACGGATCGTCTTGATTGACGGAGGTCATCTTGCCCAGCTCATGATCGACCACGATGTGGGCGTGGTTGAGACGGCCAGATTCGTTTTGAAAAAGCTGGACAGTGATTACTTCGAAGGTCTCTGATCTTCATAGGAGTACATGGAGTATATAACGTGACCCAGCTTGAAGCCGCCCGCGAGGGCATGATTACTCCGGAAATGAAGCGCGTGGCGGAGCGTGAGAACGTCACCGCCACGTTCATCCGTGACCAGGTGGCCCGGGGGCATTTGATCATTCCGGCCAACCGGCGCCACCTTCCGCCGCACGGGCGGCTGGATCCGATCGGGATCGGGCGGGCGGTCACCACCAAGATCAACGCCAACCTGGGGGCGTCGCCCGTGCAATCGTCGCAGGAGGAGGAACTGGCCAAGCTGCGCCACGCGGTGAGATACGGGGCCGATACGGTGATGGACCTGTCCACCGGCGGCGACCTGAACGCCTGCCGAGAGTATCTGATCCAGCACTCCACCGTCCCCATCGGCACCGTCCCGATCTATCAGATGATTGTGGGGAAGACGATCGAGGAACTCACCTGCGATGACATCCTCAAGACGGTGGAGCTGCAGGCCCGGCAGGGGGTGGACTATTTCACCATCCACGCCGGAGTTCTACGGGAGCACTTGCCGCTGCTGAAGCATCGGATCATGGGCATCGTGTCGCGCGGCGGTTCGCTGCTGGCCAAGTGGATGATCTACCACAACCAGCAGAACCCCATGTACGAGTTGTTCGACGAGATCAGCGCCATCATGCGGGAATACGACGTGAGTTACTCGCTGGGGGACGGGCTGCGGCCGGGGTGTCTGGCCGACGCCACCGACGAGGCCCAGATCGCCGAGCTGCGCACGCTGGGCGAGCTGACCCACCGGGCCCGCGAGGCGGGCGTGCAGGTGATGGTGGAGGGGCCGGGGCACGTGCCCTTCGACCAGATCGAGTACAACATGAAGCTACAGGCGGAGATCTGCGACGGAGCGCCGTTCTATGTGCTCGGTCCGCTGGTGACTGACGTGTTCCCCGGTTACGACCACATCACCTCAGCCATCGGCGCCACGGCGGCGGCCTACCACGGGGCGGCGTTTCTGTGCTACGTTACGCCCAAGGAGCATTTGGGGCTGCCGCGGCTGGACGACGTCAAGCAGGGCTGTATTGCGTACAAGATCGCGGCCCACGCTGCCGATGTTGCCCGCAGGATTCCCGGCGCGCGGGACTGGGACGACGATCTCTCGCGGGCCCGGGCCGCTTTGAACTGGGAGAAGCACTTCGAGTTGGCCTTCGACAGCGAGACCGCCCGGGCCATGCACGACGAAGACCTGGAGGTGGATACGGACTTCTGTGCCATGTGCGGGCACGACTGGTGCAGCGTGCGGATCAGCAAGGAGATCCAGGAGTTCGCCAGCGGTAAGCACCCGGACTTCCAGCCGGAGCGCGCCGCCCAGCGCAGCCGGGGTCTGACCCAGGGGCAAATCGAATACCTGGCCCACCGCGAACGGAAGAACGCCTGCCATAGCGACTTGGTTCCGGACGAGAGCCAGGCCCGTCGCGTCCAGCAACAAGAGCTGGTGCAGTTGCACGTGGAGGCGGAGTAGGGCGGGGCGCGAACGAGACTTCTTTTTTCGATTCTGCTGTGGAACCGCAAGTTTCGGACGTGCGGCGTGTTCATTAGAACGAGCGATGGCTTCGGACGACGACACCCCGCTCATGCTGGCCGCCGGCCAGGGCGATCGGGAAGCGTTCAGCATTTTGGTTGAGCGCCACCATCCCGCTGTGGTTCAATACGCCTACCGGTTTCTCGGGACCTCGGATCGCGATACAGCAGAGGATCTGGCCCAGGAGGTATTTCTGGCGGCGTGGAAAGCCGCGCCTTCTTTTCGGCCTCGGGCGAAGGTTCTGACGTGGCTCTTTCGGATTGCCACAAATGCCTGTCTGAACTACCGACGCGGTTACCGGCTCCGCGCCGCGGTTCAACTGGACGACGCGGCCGCATCCGGATATTCCGGGCCGGAGACGGACCGTCCCGACATCCGGGCCATCGCCCGTGAGCAGGCCGAGAAGGTCCGGCAGGCCATCGCTTGCCTTTCTGCGAACCAGCGCGCCGCGATACTGCTCCGCCACTTCCAGGGACTGTCCTACGTGGAAATAGCGGACGTGCTCGAGACCTCCGTAGCCGCGGTCGAATCTTTGCTCTTTCGGGCTCGAGAGACGCTCGGGGCGGTCTTGAGCGCGGACGAAGCGGACGCCGCCCCGCAAGTTCTTCCCCAGGCGGGTGTTAAATGAGTATCTGAACAGGTGAGCAGCGATGAAGTGTTGCCAAGCACAAAAGTCCATCTCGGCGATGCTCGACCGAGAGCTCGATGAACGGCACACTCGGGCCGTCCAAAGTCACCTGGACGGATGCTTGCGTTGCCAGCGTTTCGCCGCGCTACTGCCCGGATGGACTCAAGCTCTCGACCTCTTGACGGTGCCGGGACCGCGACCGGGTTTCACGGACCGGTTGCTGGCCCGCATCGGCGAAACCCGCACTCGGCGGATCCGGTCGGTGGTGTGGTTTGAGGTTCTCCGGCCGACCCGCGTGGCGGCGGCGGTTCTGGCATTGTCCTGCGGTGCCGTTCTGGCCCTCTCCATTAACGGCGAGCGGAACGCGCCGGGATCCCGGCGTGAAGAACCGGCGGAGGCGCTCTATACCGAGTGCTTCGACGCGGCTCCCCCGGATTCTGCCGGAGCACGATACCTGGCCCTTTTGCAAGAAGCGGAGAAGTGAACCATGCGCTCACTCATCTCGCGTAGGAACGGACTGTGGTTTTTTCTGATCGTCTCGCTCGCTTTTAACGCGGGCTTTGGCACCACTTTCGGCGTGCGGACCTACCGGCAACACTGTTGTGAGGGGGGAGCTAACCAGGGTGCGTCCATACCGGCCACGCACGAGAGACTGAACCTGACCGCCGAACAAGAGGCGCAGATGCACGCGGCCAAAGAGAAACTGCTCCAGCAAGTTGGTGCCTTGCGGCAAGAGCTGACCGCCGAGCGTGAGACCCTCGTCGGTCTCCTGACGTTCCCCGAGCCGGACCGAGCAACCATCGCGTCGCAGCTCGGCAAGATCGCCTCACTCCAACAGCAGCTTCAGCAACGCGTCGTGGAACACCTGTTGGAAGAGAAGGCGTTATTGACCCCTGAGCAACGGGGAACCTTCGACGACATCATTCGCCATCGCGTATGCCCGTGGGGTGGACGCGGACCCGAAAGCATGCCCGGAGGTTGTGAACTCCGCGGCGGACCGGGCCTCGTAGGCAGCAGCGACTGTGCCGGAAAGAACGGACGATGAGTCGTGGGAACAGGGCGCAGGCCCGGTCTGCCGACCGGACGCCGCCCCACGGTCGTATCGGAGATTGAACTCTGTATCATTGTGTCGTTAGTACGGTTTGACCAGACACAGAAGGAGAACGAAAGATGAAGAAACCGATGTGTGTACTCCTGGCGGCAGTGGTGACACTAGCGTTCGGCGTTGCCGGCAGGGTGGTGGCCTGCCCGCCGGGTGGAGACGCTGGAAACCACGGACCGGCGAAGTGTGATCCCGCCACGTGCAAAGGCCACTGCGATCCCGCCACGTGCAAAGGCCGCGGTCCGGGGGGCTGTGACCCCGCTACGTGCGACCCCGAAAACTGCAAAGGTTGCTGCCCGGGATGCCCGGGACATGGTAAGGGCCTCGGGGCACGGGCGTGCGGGCCCCAGGGCATGCTGGCATGGATGGACTACGGCATGATGCCGGATGAACATCGCGCCAGGCTCTTGCAGGGCCATCCCGAGATCGACACTGACGCTGACGGAGTGCTGTCCGAGACTGAGTTTGAGGCCTTCCGGGCGAAACGGGTTGAGGAGCACCGTGCACGGGTTCTCGAACACCATCCCGAGGCCGACACTGACGGCGATGGCGTCTTGTCCGATGCTGAGTTTGAAGCCTTCCGGGCGAAACGCATGGAGGAACGCCGGGCCATGATCTTGGAGCGTCATCCTGAAGCCGATACCGACGGCAGCGGAACGCTCAGCAATGAGGAGGCGCGGACCTTCTTCAGGAGCCATCCTGGCTGTTTCGGCGGGGTGGGCGAGCGAGGTCAGGAGCATCCCTGCGGCAATCAGGCACCACGCGGCAAGGGACCCTGCCACGGGTACAAACCGGCGAACAACTCGTGACCACGATGCCTCATTTTGGGTAGTCAGTTGTACTGACCCCGGATCATCCGAGGTCCGACCGTAAGGGAGGGTGCGCAGTCTTGCCCGCGACATCCCCTCCCTTACGGTCGCGGTGTAGCGTTACACGATGATCTCGCAGAAAAGGCTGGATTCATCCACCTCCTCAATCTGACGATGTTGAACGTTGAAATCGGAGGTCAGCGCGAGGAACTCATCGCAGCCGATCGTGCGAGCGCGGAAGCCGTCTCGGCACACGATCACCCCGTCGCCGGTGGCTTGGGGGTCAAGCTCGCCGACCAGCCCGTGGTTGGCCTGAAGTTGGAACCATTCCAGGCGGTGCGGCCAGAATCTCTCCGCATAGCTGGACAGGAGCACCCGACCGCCCGGGCGGGCAACCCGAATGCTCTCCCCGATCACGGTACGCGGATCGACGTGAAAAGCGGACAGACCGTTCTGAATGCACACCACGACGTCGAAGGTCTGGTCCGCGAATCCCAACGCGGCGGCGTTCATTTGCGCGAGGCGGACATTCGGGGTTATGCCCAGCGTCTCGCGCCCGAGTCGCAGACTGGCGTACGAGGTATCGACGCCGACCGCCGTCCGGGCATGGGCGGCCAACGCCTTAAGCACACGACCATAGCCGCACCCCAATTCCAGGACCGCGTCAGACGCCCGCACCCTACGCGTGACGAACTCAACTTCCGCCGCCAAGTACCCCTTAACGCGCGGCGGGGCGATTTCGTAACAGCGGCGTAGGCGCTCGGCCGACAGACGCTCGGAGTAGTAGTCCGTCATCATGGTCCTCACCCGCGGTCACCGCACGTTGAAGTACTTTGCTTCGGGGTGGTGGCAGATCAGGGCCGTGGTGGTCTGCTCGGGCTCGAGGTGGAATTCCTCCGTGAGCGACACGGCGATGCGCTCCGGCTGCAGCAACGGCCAGAGCTTGACCTGGTCCTCCAGGCGCGGGCAGGCCGGGTAGCCGAAGCTGTAGCGGCTGCCCTGGTACTTCTGCTGGAAGAGGCGCGGGATGTCGCGGGCGTCGTGGTCGGCGATACCCAACTCCATGCGGATTTGTCGGTGGAGGAACTCCGCCAAGGCCTCAGCCGATTCCACGCCCAGTCCGTGCAGGTGCAGGTAGTCGCGGTAACGATTGGCCGTGAACCACTCATGGGCCACTTCGGTGGCCCGTCGGCCCACGGTCACCACGGAGAAGGCCACCACGTCCATCTCGCCCTGCTCCACGCTGCGGAAGAAATCGGCAATACACCAGTAGGGCTCTTTGTATTGGCGGGGGAACTCGAAGCGGGCCCGCTGGCGGGTCAGGTCGTCGGAATCGTAGACGATCAGGGCGTTGTCATCGGCTTGGGCCGGCCAATAGCCGTAGATGGCTTGCGGGCGGATAACGCTCTCCGCCTCGCACTGGCGCAGAAGCTCGCGGAAGATCGGCCGGACCTCGGCGTCGATGAAACGCTCGAACTCCTCCCGCGAACGTTCTCCGCGTTGATACTGCCACTGAATATTGAAGAGCATCTTCTCATTGATATACGGCACGACGGCGCTGAGCGGGATGTGCTCGACGACGCGACTGCCCCAGAACGGCGGTTTGGGCACGGGCACGTCGCGGGCGATCGTGGAGTGGGCGCCCGTAGGACGCCGGACGGCGGGACCGCGCGGGCTCAAGCCCGCGGCTCTCGGCTGCGGTTCCCGCAGGGCGATCTCGCCCCCCATGATCCGGTCCATCAGGTGCAACCCCTCGAAGGCGTCTTTGGCGTAGAAGAGCGGGCCGGGGTACTCGGGCCGGAGGTCCTGCTCGACGTACTTGCGCGTCAGAGCGGCCCCGCCGAGAATGACGGTCGGGGAGAGACCGCGCTCCTTGAGTACGCCCAGGTTCTCGCGCATGACCAGCGTGGATTTCACCAGCAAGCCGGACATGCCGATGGCGTCGGCCTGGTGTTGCTGCCACGCGTCGATCATGGCACTGATCGGTTGCTTGATCCCCAGGTTGACCACGCGGTAACCATTGTTGGTCAGGATGATATCCACCAGGTTTTTGCCGATGTCGTGCACGTCGCCGCGCACGGTAGCCAGGACGACCACCCCCTTGTTGGTGGCTTCCGTTTTCTCCATGAAGGGCTGCAAATAGGCCACGGCGGCCTTCATCGTCTCAGCCGATTGCAGCACGAAGGGCAACTGCATCCGGCCGGCGGCGAAGAGGTCGCCGACGGTCCTCATCCCGTCGAGGAGCAGGTCGTTGATGATCTCCAGCGGCTGGTAGGTCGTCAGGGCCTGGTCCAGGTCGTCTTCCAGGCCGGTGCGGGCGCCGTTGATGATCCGTTGTTTGAGGCGGTCTTCGATGGGCAGGTCGGCGGCGGCCTTCTTCTCGCCGACCTCCTCGTTCGCCGTAAAGAGCTCGAGGAATGCCAGCAGGGGATCGTGTCCTTCGCGGCGACGGTCGTAGATCAAGTCCAGGGCCGCGTTCCAGCGTTCGGTGCTGATCTTGTTGCGCGGCAGGATGCCGCTGGCGTGGACGATGGCCCCGGTCAAGCCGCACTCCAGGGCTTCGTGCAGGAAGACCGAGTTCAGCACCGACCGGGCCGCTGGTTGGAGGCCGAAGCTCACATTGGAAATGCCCAGAATCTGCTGGCACTGGGGCATCTCCCGATGAATCTGGGCGATGGCCGCAAGGGTCTCCAAGGCCAACCGGCGGTCGGCCGCGTTGCCGGTGGTGATCGGGAAGGTCAAAGTGTCGAAGAAGATGTCGTGCGGCGGGATGCCGTATTTGTTGACCAGCAGATCGTACAGGCGGCGGGCGATGTCGAGCTTCCGCTGGGCCATCTTGCCCATCGCCTCCTCGGGGTCCTCGTCGATGGTCAGGGCGACGACGGCGGCCCCGTAGCGCTTGAGCAAAGGGCCAATCCGCCGCAGACGCTCCTCGCCGTCTTCGAGGTTGACGGAGTTGACGATGCACTTGCCGCCGGCCAGCTTCAGGCCGGCCTCGATCACTGCCGGTTCGGTGCTGTCGAGCATGAGCGGCACGGTGATGTCCTGAGCGTACCGGCTGACGACCCGCTGCATGTCGGGCACGCCGTCGCGCCCCACGTAGTCCACGCACACGTCGAGCACGTGGGCGCCTTCGGCGACCTGCTCGCGTCCGACGGCGACCAGTTCGTCGATGTGGTCCTCCAGCAACAGGCGCTTGAACCGGCGCGAGCCGTTGGTGTTGCTCCGTTCCCCGACGATGAGCACGCTGCTGTCCTGCCGACAGGTCACGGACTGATACAGGCTGCTGGCCGACGGCTCGACTTCGACCTTCCGTTCCTTGGGCGCTCGCCGACCCATCATCTCCACCACGGCCGCCAGATGGGCCGGCGTGGTCCCGCAGCAGCCCCCCACCAGGTTGACCCCGTCCACTTCGACGAACTCCCGCAGCCAACGGGCCAGTTCCGCGGGCGTAAGGGCATAGTGCGGCCGACCGTCCACCAATTGGGG
>JBGPAW010000105.1:0-10272 GCA_041480905.1 Phycisphaerae bacterium | reverse complement strand
GTCCGGCCGGACCAGGCTGGCGACCTCCTTGCGGTAGGTGGGGACGAACACCTCGACCGACGAGGTGGTCGAGGTGATTTCGTTGACCCCGCTCACCAGGGCCACGTCGCACAGCAGGATCTCGTTGGTCAGGGTGTCGTCGGTGAGTTCGGGCGGGGGGGACGCGTTTGCGGTCCGGACGATGCCGTTCTGATCCACGAAGGTGACCACGCCGTCAAAGACGGGCGAGCCGTCCAGGAACTCAAAAGTCGTCTGCGCCCCATTGGCGAAAACCGCCTGGACGAGAAACCGAACACGAGGACGCAGATTGGGGTCGAAGGGGATGGTGATGCCGCGGTCCCGCATGTACTGGAGAAGATTCTCGTTGAAGCGCGTGTTGTTGATGAAGAAGACCGGCACGTGTCCCGGCGCGTTCTCCAGCGTCCCCACCCCGATGCTGCCCGCTACGTCGGGCGGGAGCAGCACCTTGACGGCGGCGGGATTGAAGGCCGAGCATCCCGGCGTCGAGAAACCGATCGCCAACGCCAGCCCCCCAGCCAGGAGCAAGGAACACCGGGCCGCCCCACCTTGATGCCGGATCACGCTCATCCTCCGTTAGTCCTTCCGCCGCTCCTGCCGGAGCATAACAGCACCCTCGACCCAAGGTCGGCCGCCGCGTGAGGTTCCCCCTTCTCCCCAAAAGACAGTATTGGGGCGTCGCGTGGCCAGTCAAGTCTCCTGCCCGCGCCGCGGAGGCGACCCTCTTGTACCGCACCCCTTGGGGACTTGCAAGCAATCCCTTGGCGCCGCCCACGAGGGGCGACGCGACATGAGCTTCTCACCCACGTTCTAAGTCGTAGCTTCGTCCACCAGGACCCAAAGGCGATCTCCCCGTCTGAAGATGGGATAGGTCCGGAGGCAGCCCTCGGCGGGATCAAGGCCCTCTCCCGAAACAATCTCGAAGCGCCAACCATGCATAGGGCAGGTGATTTCGGTCCCGGACAGCGATCCGCTGCTCAACGGACCGTCAGCGTGCGGGCAGCGGGCGTCGGTGGCGTAAAATCGGCCGGCCAGGTTCCAGAGCGCGATCGCTCGGCCGCCCACCAGAAACTCCCGCCCGCTGTCCGGCGGGACATCCTGGATCGAACAAACTTCAAGCGGCTTGACCACGGATGTTTGTATTACGCCCGGTAGACATCCCGACGATGACCCACCTCAACGCAAACGTCCCTTCCTTTTCATGCTGTCGGTGAACTCCTCTAGGGGTCGTGTGGCACCACTTCGTCAAGATTCAATCACCAATATGTCCTGCTCGTCCTCGGTCAGAATACCCGACGATATCAGTTCCCGGACAAATTCTTTTCGCTCCCTGGGCTTCAGACCTTTTACGATCGTTAAGACCCCTTCGACTAGTCTGGTCATACTCAACCTCCTGCCATCCTCACGTCGATACTTCGGTCGCCGACCGTAGTACTATGTATTGCTAACAAACCTCTGGTCCACCCAAGGCACAGCGCCGGGTCATCCGCTGAGCTTGGCGACCGTCAGGAAGGCCAGAAACTGGTCCACATCCATGATCCCGCTCCTCCCGCGGAGGACTTCGCCGCCCGGTCCCAGGACCAAAAAGGACGGAACCGTGCGGAGACCCAAACGTTCCCCCTGCTTGCGGTTGAAGGTGGCGTCGAGCCGGACCGGGATGATCCCGCGCATCTGTGCGAGGACCTCTTTGGAGCGGAAAACCGTCCGGTCCATTTGCCGGCAGTCGTTGTTGAACGGCTGCCAGTAATAGACCAGAACGGCCCGACCTTCGCGGGCCGCCTCCTTCATGGGCAGAACTGGGCCGAGGCGCCAAGGCACCGAGCTGCACCCTCCGCATGCCGCCGTCACGCCAGCGAGAATGAAAACAAGTTGGGGGCGGGTTGCACTCATGCCAAGGTAATGTCACACACAACTACGCCGGTGTCGTGAGTCGTGCAGATCGCATCTTATCCGAGGCCCGACCATAAGGGAGGGGAAGCGGTCTTGCCTGCGTCATCCGCTCCCTAACGGTCGCGGTTCGGTTTCCATAGGCGTCGCCGATTATGACTCACTAGACTATAGGTCCAGTGTTTGTGAAACGATCGGGCGGCCAGCGCTTAACTCCACCTGCACGCCGCCGACGTTGGGATCATGCGGGAACGCCAGCCGCAGGCCGCGTTCCGCGCACATCCGCAGAACGCGCTCCTTCTCCTGCAACGTGGTGAGCGGGTAGAGATCATACCCCATCACCCAGGCCGGCGGCAGATGCGGCATCATCGGGATCAGATCGCCCGCAAAGAGCAACGGGCGGTCCTCGTCTTCAAACCAAGGCAAGAGTTGGTACGGAGTGTGCCCGTGGCTGAGCCACCAGCGCAGGCCCTCGAACGGCGGGGCAGGGTCGTCGCCGGTCACCTCGCGCAACAACCCTTTCTCCGCCAACGCCTCCACGTCGTGGGGAAAGAACGAGGCCTGGTCGCGCGGGGTCGGCCGGCGGGCGTGCTCCAGGTGCTTGGCATGGACCCAGTGCCGGGCGTTGGGAAAGCGGATGCCGATTTCTCCGCTGGGTCGATCCTTCCAATAGGTCATTCCGCCGGCATGATCGAAGTGGAGATGGGTAATCACGACGTCGGTGACGTCCGTTTCGGCCAGTCCGAGGGGCCGGAGGGCCTTGGCCAGGGCGTGGGGATCATGAGTAATGGCGTAGCGCTCGGCCGCGTCGGGCGTCCATTTGCTGCCCGCGCCGGTGTCGGCGAGCACGACGCGCCGATCCGCTTGGTCAACGGCCACCAGGGTCCGCAGGCCCAGCAGAATGCGGTTCAGGTCGTCGGCGGGCGCCGGCTTCTGCCACAAAACCTTGGGGACCACGCCGAACATCGCCCCGCCGTCAAGACGGACGTAGCCGTTCAGCACGGTGAAGACCTGAAAACGCCCGACGCGGATCATGCTTGCCCTATGAGACTGCGGAGCCGCCGAGCCAGTTCCAGCCGCCCTCCAACCCGCCGCGGAGGGGTTTCTTGCGTTTCTTCTTCACGGGCGGCGGGGGCTGGGCGGGAGCCGCCGCCTCCGGCTGGGGTGCCTCCGCGGTCGGCATCTTAAGCGACAACGAGATGCGGCGTTGCTCGGGATCGACGCTGAGGACGCGGACCTTGACCGCCTGCCCCACTTGCAGGACCTCGCTGCATTTGCCGATCCGCTTGTCGGACAGTTCGGAGATGTGGGCCAGGCCCTCCACGCCGGGCAGGAGCTGGATGAACGCGCCGAAGTCCGCCAGGCGCGTGACCGTGCCCTCCACCACCGCGTTCTGGGGGAAACTGCTGAAGACGCCGGACCAGGGATCGGGCTGGGCCTGCTTTATGCTCAAGGCCAGGCGCCGCTTCTTGGCGTCGACGCGGAGCACCACCACGTCGACTAACTGACCGAGCTCCACGACCGCGGCCGCGTTAGCGATCCGCGCCCAACTCATCTCGCTGAGAGGGATCAGGCCGTCGATGCCCTCTTCGAGGGCGGCGAAGGCGCCGAAGTCGGTCAGTCGCGTCACGCGCACTTTGAGCTGCGTCCCCGCCTGGTACTTTGCTTCGACCGTGGTCCACGGGTCGGGTAGAGCCTGTTTGATACCGAGGGAAATCCGGCCGCGCTCGTGATCAATCTTGAGCACACGGACCTCGACGGCCTGTCCGGGAGTGAGCAGGTCGGAGACCTTCTCCACCGGGGTGTAGCTCAGGTCGCTGATGTGCACCAATCCGTCCACGCCGCCCAAGTCCACGAAGGCGCCGTACTCGACCAGGTTGCTGACCACGCCGGGGCGGATTTGGCCCTCTTGCAGCTCGGCCAGGAGCTTTTCGCGGGCTTCGGCCCGCTCGCGCTCCTCGATCTTGCGATGGCTGAGGGTCACGCTCTTGTCCCGGCGACTGATGCTGATGACTTCGCACCGCAGCACCTGCCCGATGTAGCAGGAGATGTCCTTGACGTGCTTCTCGGAAACCTGCGAGGCGGGCATGAAGCCGTGGATGCCCTTGAGGCTCAGCTCCAGGCCGCCCTTGTTCATCCCCGTGACGCGACCTTCCACGACCATCCCCCGCTTGATGGTGTCCCATTCCGCCGGGCGGGCGGCTCCTTCCCGCGAGCACAGGATCAGCCCGGAATCACGGTCGTAGCGGTCGACGACCACTTCGACGGCCTGCCCGATGGACAACTGGGCCTTCTTGCCGCCGAACTGTGCCAGCGGCGCCACCCCTTGGTCTCTTTCGCCCAGATCGATGAAAACGTCGTCCCCGTGGATGGCCACGACCGTGCCGCGCCGGACCGCGTTCCCGGAATCCCCGGCCGGGGAATCCCCTCGCGGCGAAAGGGCCGCCAGGTCCTGGGGATCCATCCGGGCCATGGCTTCCTCAACCTCCCGGGCCAGCGCATCGTCCATCAACCGCGACTCCTGGGAGGCGAACACCGGGCCCGGCGATCCACCCGCAGGCTCCGTAGAATACGGATTCTCACTCATCATCTATCTTCCAACCTCAGCGTATTCCGGGACACGACCCCACCAAGCTATTCCCATCGGCCGATCCCGGTTCGACGTAAATCGTCTATTGTAACCGGTACGCGAAGCGAAAACCACCGTCAAGAGAAAGTGGATTTTGGCCCCCCCCCTGCCGCGGCGAAGGAGCGCCGGCCCCATCCGGCCAGCCGGAAGCCGTTTTCGGACCAGTGGTCCGACACACCTGAACCTTGGGGTTGGCATACCGCGGCGGCGACCCGTCGCTTGCGCTCCGGGCTCGGATTACGGGGGCACCAATCCCCAGAACCGACGTTGACGGCTAGGCGACGCCGACTTGCTCCACGCCGGTCAGTTGCCAGCCTTCCGCGGTCTGTTCAAAGGTCAGGACCAGGATGCCCCCATCCAGGCCGCTGCGGGCGAACTCAACGTCGGCCTGGGCTTCCCGCGGACCGGTCAGTTCGAGGCTGAGCACGCGCACCCAAAGGCCCGGTTCGCCGGTTTCAGGATGGACCGGAGTCAGGAGGGGCTGAGTGAGATCGGACCGATTGGCCGCTGCGCCGGGGAGCACGGCCACGGGCAGTTGCTCAGCCAGTTGACGCACCGCAGCGTCCAAGGCCTCCGTGCTGTAACCGTCGATATCGACGAACAAGACGCCACGATCGCGGCCCTCTAATTCGTACACGGTCTTGACCACCGTGACCGCGTCCAACGCGGCCGGAGGCCCGCTTCCCGCCGACGGACACGGTCCTGTGCCGCACCCGGCGGTGCTCATCAGACCCACGGCGGTCCAGAGAGGCAAAATGGCGTAGAACCCGTCGCGCACGTGACACGCGCTCCCAGTCCGTCTCCTCGTCGGAAGCCCGCAAACCGCACATGATATACCGGCACTGTTTCTATTCAAAACACGCCGGATATGTCCGGGCGTGCTGCTTGCGCCGCTGGTAGGTCCGGGCCAGATCGAGGAAGATTTCCAGGTCCCGGTCGATGTTGGTGTTCACCCCGTCGAAGTAGCAGATGCGGACGGGCAGGTCGTCGTGGGCGGCGCTGAGCGCCGGGTACACGGCCTCGCAGATGATCCCGTTCATGCACGTGAAGGGGCTGATGTCGAGGACGCCGTCGGCGCCCTTCTCATAGAGGTAGATGGTTTTGCCCACGCTGAGCACCATTTCGCCCAGGCAACCCTCCGGCGGCAGATAGGGTTCGGCCTTTTCGAGCACCGTGCGGATGTCGTGCGGTTCCTCGTAGCCGCGCAAGTCTTCCGCAAGAGGGGCGAGCAGAGTCCGCTCGTACCCGTGCTGCGTGTGGGTCTTGATTTTGAGCTTGAGGAAGTCGGCGTTGAGGCGGCCTTTCGTCTGCCGGATGGTCATCTCCTGGCCCCAGTTGGTGTACCAGACCCATTCGGCGATGTCGGAAATCCAGCACTCGCCGCCGTGGTGCTCGATGCGGCGGGCCACCTCGTCGTTGCTGAACGTGTTCAAGCGGCAGAAGATCTCCCCCACCAATCCGATCAGCGGCCGCTCTTTGACGTATTTGGCCGGTACCCTGCGAAATCGGTCGCGCATCCGCTCCACGGCGGCGACCAACGCCGCCACGCGCTGCTTGGGCGTCAGGTTCGGTTTTTCCACGACACCCTGCAAGTCGTCCAGCGAGACGTGGAAGGCCGCGTCGGCATCGCCCGCTGTCATTTCGTAGGGGCGGGTTTTGAGCAGCATTTTCAAGGCGGCGTCGCCGACGACCAACCCCATCCAGGCGGTGCGCATGAGTTCCCCGGCGTGCTCGCCGATGCCGTCGTAGCTGTTCTCCGCCGACGGCGACACCACCGGCACATCCCCGTAGCCTAGTTCGCCCAGTACGTGCTCGAGATACGGCTTGTACTGGCCGAAGCGGCAAGGGCCGTGCGCGGTGGGCATGAAGAAAGCGGTCCGGTGCGGATCGAACCCCGGCGCGCGGCACACTTTCAGGAAATCGCCGAGCGTGACCTTGTGCGGCAGGCACTCCTCGCCGCTGGCGTGCAAGCCGCCCAGCTCCAGCGTGTGGGCGTCCGAGTCCGGCGCCACGGCCGCGTCGATGCCGATCGAGCGGAACGCGGCGGCCATCAGCCGGGCACTGGCGTGGGCCATTTGGGGAATGTAGAGGGTTCGGCCTTGGAGCGTTGGGCCGTTGGTTCGTCCTTGGGGTTTCGCCACCATCGCAAGATTCCCTTGCTATCGAGATACGCTTCGCAGCGCGTCATCATGCCCGCGTCGTTGGAATGCCCGTCGAACTGGAGGGTCAGGAACGGCTTGCCCGAGGCCGGCCGGACGAAACCTTTCACGAAGGAATCGGGGCCGCACTTGAAGTTGGTGATGAAGATCATGTGCAGGTTGGGGTGCTCGCCGACGAGCTTGGCCGCCGCTAGAATGCGGCGCCCGTACTCCCAGTACATGTTGTCGTTCACGTCGCGCACGTCGACGTCGGCCAGAGGCAAGGCGTCGATGGGCAGCACGTTCACGCCGTACTGGTCCCGCAACTTCCTGGCCGCCGACAGGCTGACGCCGGCGTCGTGGATGTTGTACGGCCGGCCGACCATGACGATGCCGATTTCACCCGTGCGTTTGAGCAGGTGGAGGGCCTCGCGGCCGGCGTCCGTGTAGGCGGAGCGGAAGCGTTGCAGTGCCGTCCATCCTGCTGCAAACGCGCGCTCGGCCCGGTGCCGGCGCACGCCCAGGTCCACGGCGGTGGCGACCAGCACCTCGCGCACGTGTTCGGGGCCTTCCCGGAACTTGATCGTGGGACACAGAATCCGCCCCTGCCACGAGCGGAACGCCGGGGCCTGGCGAATGACGAACGGCAGCGTCTGGCCCCAGGGGCAGACGTGACTCTCGTTGTCCATGAACTTGGTCTCTGCCGAGAGGATGTTGGGCAGCCAGAGGTAGTCCACCCCCTGGGCGACCAGCTCGGCCACGTGCCCGTGGGCCACGATGATGGGGAAGCACGGTTCGGCGACGATGGTGTCCAGACCCTGCTGCACGGTCCGGTGGTTGGTCGGGCTGGAGACGGCCACGGCCAAGCCGCAGTCGCGGAAGAACCGCCGCCACAAGGGCAGCAGGTCGAACGTGTACATGGCCAAGGGGATGCCGATGCGCACGGTGGCCTCCGCGGGATCGCCGTGGTCGTCGGCGTGCAGCAGTTCGTGCCGCAAAGCCACCAGGTCCGGGATGAGCGGCTCGCGTCCGGTCTTGGTCTGTTTGCGGAAGCGGTCCGAGCACTTGTCGCCCCAGAAGGTCTTCTCGTCCTCGACCTTGAACTCCTGAATGGAACAGTGGTTGCCGCAGCCTTTGCAGGTGAACTCGCGAAGGGTGTAATCGACCACGCTGAGGTCGTAGCCGCGAAAGCGGGTCTTGACGCCCGAAGCGGTGACCTTTTCCTTGGCCAGCAGGGCCGCCCCGATCGCCCCGAGCACGGCGTTGTGCGGCGGGACGATGATCTCCTTGCCGGTGACGGCGCTGAACGCGGCGGCCACCGCGTCGTTGTAGGCCGTCCCGCCCTGGAAGAAGATGCGCTCACCGATGCGCCGCCCGCGCACCACGCGGTTGATGTAGTTGTAGGCGATCGAGTAGGCGAGGCCGGCGATCACGTCCTCGCGCCGGGCCCCGCGCTGCATGTACGAATTGACGTCGCGCTCCATGAAGACCGTGCACCGCTCGCCGAGCTTGATCGGCGCCTTGGAGCTCAACGCCAGCCGGGAGAACTCGTCTTTGATCGAGACCCCTAACTCCTCCGCCCGCTCTTCGAGGAAACTGCCGGTGCCCGCGGCGCAGGCCTCGTTCATGGTGAAGTCCACCACGATGGTGTCGCGCGGGCCGCCGCCTTCGGCTTCGAGGCTGATGTACTTGCTGTCCTGTCCGCCGACCTCGAAGATCGTGTCCGGGCGCTGGCCCAGGAGACGGTCGCCGACGAACGTGGCCCCGGTCTTGTGGGCGGTGATCTCGTCGTTGATGCTGTCCGCCCCGACCAGCTCGCCGATCAACTCGCGCCCGCTGCCGGTGCTGCCCACGCCGCGAATCCGAATCCGCGACCCGACGGCCTGCTCCATCTCCCGCAGACAGCGCGAGACCACTTCGATCGGGCGGCCTTCGGTGCGGGTGAAAATCGAGTGGATCACGTCACCCCGACGGTCGATGACGACCAGCTTGGTCCCGACCGAGCCGATGTCCAGGCCGAGGTAGGCATCAATGGGTGAACCGTTGGTGCGGAATTCGTAGGGCCGGATGCGGTCACGCAACAACGTGACGCGCGCGAGCGTCAGGGGCGGCGAGGTGGGAAACGCCCGGCCCGCCACCTCTTGATCGGCGCCAAGGTGCTGGAGCGCGGTCCGCACCGCGCCGCGCTGCTCCTCCGGGAGGGCCGCGGCGAGCACGGCTGCGCCCACCGCCCCGATGGATTCGGCCGCTTCCGGGACGAACAACGCCTCGTCCGCGAGATCGAAAGCCTCGCGCAGGGCGCGGACCACGGCCGCGTTGGCCGACACTCCGCCGACGAATGCGACCGGTGCTACCGGCGTCCGCCCTTTCACCACCGCCGACCTGAAATTGACCGCCACGGCGTTGCACAAACCGCGCAACACTTCCGGCGGCGTGAAGCCCTTCTGCTGGGCGTGGATCATGTCGGTCTTGGCGAAGACGCTGCAGCGCCCGGCGATCTGGGCGGCCCGCGCCGCACCTTCGACGACCGCGCCGATCTCCTCGACCGCGTATTGCAGCCGCGAGGCCTGCTGGTCGAGAAAGGCGCCGGTGCCCGCGGCGCAGTCCCCGTTCGTGCTGTAGTCGAGAATGCCCAAGGCGCCGTTGCCGGGATCCGGCTCCAGGCGCAGGTACTTGCTGGTTTCGCCGCCCATCTCGAAGACCGTGCGCACGCCGGGGTGCAGCAGGTCGATCGCCCGAGCGATGGCCTGAAACTCGTTGCACCGCGGCACGCCCAACGCCGCACTTACCAGCGGACTGCCCGAGCCGGTCAGCATCACCCCCGCGATGTTCTCGATACCGACGTATTCGAGCAGATCAGCCAAGAGCCGCTGGACCGCTTCGAGCGGTCGTCCGCGCGTCCGGCGATACTCGGTGACCAGCACGACCCCTCCGTGTTTCGTGGGCGCATGCACCGCACGCAGCAGCGACTTGGCGCCGCTCAGACGCGGCAGCGCTTCGACCTGATCTGGGGGAACCAGCAGCGCGGCCTTCACGCCGACCGCACCTACGTCCACACCAACATGAATGTCCATGACTGTTTTCACCCCGGAGGTCGTCGTGCCACGAGTCCGCCTGTGCCCCGTGGTCTCCTCTCGCGCCGAACAGAGTATCGGGGCAAGCCGGCGCAGTGTCAACACTTTATTGCGGAAGTTGACCACCGGATTCGTCGTGGATGAGCGAATCTTGTTAACTTTCTTGTGGCGTACCCGGCGGGGAGAGAAGCGCTAACTATTGAGCTGCGCGGGCGGGTTCGATCCCGATTCAGGAATTGACCATCCGCGTGCGTTGTGGCAGACTCGGCTGATCGGATGGTCACACGACGCGATAAACGTCGCCGGAGAGAGCCGCGACACCGGGAAGGAACGGACGCGACGCCCTTCCCGCGTCGCCGGCTGCGTCGCCTGTTCTGGGCCGTGGGGGTCTGGCCATATCTCTTGGCGCCCTGGAAGAATTCGCGCCCCACTTTAATGGCGCGAAGCGCGCGGAGAGGGGATACTCCTGCACATGAGGCGCTATTCTGTCATCTGGAACAGGAGGAACCCCGATGGACCGGGACGT
>JBGPAW010000104.1:0-10366 GCA_041480905.1 Phycisphaerae bacterium | reverse complement strand
AGGTGAGGCGGAATGCGTGGTGTACAAGACGGGACGGCGGCAGCGACCCGAACCCGGGTCGAGACCGAGGGTCCCTGCGCGCACTCGCCCGCGTACCCGCCGGACAAAAACGCCATCGGTATTCGCTTGTTTTGGGACTAGGCGCGTGACCTCGCCGCTGCCGAACCCTTGGAGTTGACCGCGGTGGGGCGATGATGAGAATGACGAATCATGATTACCATTGAGCAGGCGACGGTAGGCAGTGTAGCCGTTGGGCGGGGGCTCCCTCTGGCGCTGATCGCCGGACCTTGTGTCATCGAATCGCGCGATCACACCCTGCGCATGGCCGACGGGTTGGCGACGGTCGCTCGGCGACTGGAGGTTCCGTTCGTGTTCAAGGCCAGCTTCGACAAGGCCAATCGCAGCAGCGTGGACAGCTTCCGGGGGCCGGGGCTCGCCAAAGGGCTGGCCATCCTCGCCGAGGTCCGCCGAGAAATGAACGTCCCCGTGCTCACCGACATCCACCTGCCGGAGCAGGCGGACGACGCCGCGAAAGTCGTGGATTGTGTGCAGGTCCCCGCGTTTTTGTGCCGGCAGACCGATCTGCTGGCGGCAGCCGGCCGGACCGGGCGCTGCGTCAACGTCAAGAAGGGTCAGTTCATGTCGCCCGAGGAGATGGGCAACGTGGTCGAGAAGATCGCTTCGACGGGCAACCGCGACATCCTGCTGACCGAACGGGGGACGTTCTTCGGGTACAACCGGCTGGTGAACGACATGACCGCGATTCACCGGATGCAGCATTTCGCGCCGGTGGTGTTTGACGCGACGCATAGCTGTCAATTGCCCGGCGGCCTGGGGCACCAGTCGGGCGGCAACCGGCACTTTGTGGGTCTGCTGGCCCAGGCCGCCGTTGCCGCCGGGGCCGATGCCTTGTTCATGGAAGTCCACGACGACCCCGACCAGGCCCAAAGCGACCCCGCCACCCAGTATCCCCTGGACCAGTTCGAGAAGCTGCTGACCACCTGCCTGCGCCTCGCCCACATCGTCCGCGCCCCGTAGGAACGCGGTGTGCGGATTGCGTCTGCCCCGGTTTTGCGCGATGTTTCAAGTGACACCGCGAAGGGTGTTTCACGTGAAACAGGTTTGTTCAGAAGAAAGGCAAGAGGCAGGCGCACCCACATCGTACTACTCAGAGAGCAGTGACGCGTGGGCACCCCGGCCCGCGTGGAGTTCCTGCGCATAGTTCTTGGCGCGTGATCGAAAAGAAAAGTCAAAAAGTCAAAAAGTCGAAAAGTCCAAACCCCAGAGGGTCCGCAGATTTCGCAGATAGCACAGATTGAGAAGGAACGCCGAAACGTCGAAAAGCGAAAACGCCAAAACGTCGACAGGCCGAACGAGGGGTGGCCTACCTCCTCGGGAGGTGGGGGAGCGATTGCCGGTGAAGGCCATGAAGCCGGACCTCATGCGGTGCGGTGGTGCAGGGTAATCGCTTCCCCAGGTCCAAAGGACCTGGGCCACCCGCCGGGCATCATGCAGTGCGGTGATGCAGGGTAATCGCTTCCCCAGGTCCAAAGGACCTGGGCCACCCGCCGGTCTCTCAATCAATGAACAGGAGCTAACGGAGGGAACAGAGAGAGGGTCTTCTCCGTTTTCTCTGTTTCCTCCTGTTCCAGTCGGTCTGTTCCAGTTCCCGCTCGGTCTCTCCCGAGTCAGCTTCTCGCCACCGGGATCACACGATCATGCCCTGTTCCGTAGCAATGATTGCTTGACGGATCCTAAGCCGTCACGAACACCGTCAGGCCGCCCTCGTCATCCGTGTCCAGCCCGCACACGACTTCGAGGGCCAGTCCATCCCCCGCCGTGCCGACCTTCTCGAAACATGCGGGTTGTTCCCAAGAAGATCAATCAGGATGGGCCTGTCCCAGCAAGAAGCTTTCCGGCTTGCGATACGCAAAGCATATCTTGTTTTCATTATGATTGTGCAGGGTAAACTCCAGCGTTCCTCCTTCTAGCCGTCCAAAATCCGCTATCGGAAGGTAATCCCCGGAGCCCCTCACCAGGACAAGAAAACCCTTTTGTGTCTCGCCCGGCCTGACCACTACTTGCGGTGGCAACAACAGTCTGTTGATGTCTTCCCATGCATCTTGATTATATTTCGCATACTGCACTTGTTTCCAGAATGCCACGAAAGGCGAGAAAACCCACCGTCGTATCATGCTGCCCGGCGTTTCTCCAACGTGGATCGTGTTTGCCAGGACACTCGGCGGGAAGTAATTCCATTGGACACCGCTTTGCTCTGTCAATCTGCATGTTGCGCCTTCAAACTGGAGCGTGTTGGTTCCATTATTCTCTACACGAAAGTAGATAGGGAGATAGCTACTACCCGGAGCCACCTGAACCGGGTTTGTCTTCCACTCTTCCAGAGTGTCGTACGGTTCAGCGCACACACGGTAGTCATCCGCAGCATACTGATAAGACAATCGCGCGCATGATATATCTTCTAAGACATGCTTCTTGTACGTCGGTCCGCATCCACACAGCAAGAGCAGCGGCGCCAGAAACCAGAACGTGGACGCCAATCCACCACCGTGCCGATTACAGCCGAAAGGGCGTGGGTATGTCATGGTTGGGTGTCTCCCTACGAACAAGTAACGTGAACTGATATTTCTCGCATGAACTTACCTGCGCGAGGTGCTCACGCCCATCGGTGCCCAGCACCTGCTTCGTCTCGCGGAACTAGTCCTTGGGACGAATCCGCCCACGGGGGCGTTAACTGCAGAATTGTGCGCGGCCGGAGGGCGCCGGGATGTAGTCAGTCGGCCTTCAGGCCGAGGCTGTGGTCGTTGCCTGCCGCGACGGCGATAAAGCCGTTGTTTGGCGCCGGGACGTTGAGTTGGCCGGAGTCGTTGTATCCCCACGCCGCGATCGAGCCGTCGGCCTTCAGCCCCAAGCTGTGCTCAAGGCCTGCGGCGACAGCCACGAAGCCGCTGTTGGGCGCGGGCACGTTGAGTTGGCCATAGGAGTTCCGGCCCCAGGCCACGATCGAGCCGTCGGCCCTCAGGCCTAAGCTATGGGGGCAGCCCGCCGCAATGGCGACGAAGCCCGTGTTGGGCGACGGGACGTTTAATGTGCCATCGGCGTTATATCCCCACGTGACGACCGAGCTATCGGCTTTCAAGCCGAGGCTGTGGTCACAGCCCGCCGCGACGGCGATGAAACCGCTGTTGGGCGTTGGGACGTTGAGTTGGCCGTTGTCGTTGTTTCCCCACGCCACGATCGAGCCGTCGGCTTTGAGGCCCAGACTGAAGTCCGCGCCCGCCGCGACGGCGATGAAACCGCTGTTGGGCGCCGGGACGTTGAGTTGGCCGGCGGAGTTGATTCCCCACGCCACGATCGAGCCGTCGGCCTTCAGGCCCAGGCTGTGGGCCCAGCCACCCTCGACAGCGACGAAGCCGGTGTTGGGTGCCGGGACATTGCATTCACCTGCGCCGCCGCATGATCCCCAGGCTACAATCGAGCCGTCGGACTTCAGGCCCAAGCCATGCTCGACGCCCGCCGCGATGCCGATGAAGTCAACATTGGGCACCGGGACATAGGATTGAGCGCTGCCGTTCCATCCCCACGCCACGATGGAGCCGAGAACAGCTCCAGCGCACGTGTCGGTCGCGTCGTTGCAGGTTTGCCCCGGAGGGCAGGGATTGGCACCAGCAATGCACAAGCCGTTGACGCATCTCTCCTGCCCGTTGCAGAAGAACTCATCCCGGCAGTGCTCGTCGGCTGTGCAGATCTCGTCGTTATCCGGCTCGAACACCGCTACGGCGTTACGGTCTCTACTCATCGTAAGCGTGGTCGTTGGGCTGGTGCCTGAGGCGTCGCCTTCCCAATGATCAAAGTGCCATCCCATGCTTGGGGAAGCGGTCAACGTCACAACGGTGCCGGGCGCGTAGCTACCCGACGAGGGAGACACGGAGCCGGACCCCACGGCGGAGGCGGTAAGGTCATACGTGCTGCTGCAACCCGGCACCTCGGCATTCCCGCAGCCGCAGTTGCCGGGCGAGGTCTTGTTCCCGTCGTTCGGGCAGCCATCGATGCAATCGGCTGTACCGTCGCGGTCCGAGTCCGTGTCCGCCCGTCCACAGCCGCACACTCCCGGGCTGGTCTTGTTGCGGTCATTGGGACAGCCGTCGGCCGAATTCGGTACGCCGTCACCGTCCGAATCGAGAGGAGGCGGCGTGTTCTGCCACCGCATCAATTCGCGGGACACATCGAATACGGTCAAGCTGGGAGACTCAAGGACGAACAGGTCCAGGATGTCGGCTTTGATCCTGGCGTAGCCCACTGCACCGGCAGTTAGGGTGACGTCATACTCTGCGGCAGCGTCACCAAGGCAACCCCTGATCGAGGCGTCCAAACGAGCGTATGGTTCGATGTCGAAGGTCGGCCCAAGCGCGCTGTACAATTGAACTTCAAAGTGCGGGCGTAGATAGGCGCGAAGCGATCCTGATCCGTCGAAGCAAACGACTGGCTGGTCGTAGCCCCATTCGAAGCCCGACGCCGCGATCGTGGACCAGCGGCTGCCAACGGCCCGCGAAGAATCGTAGCTCGCGCCGGCCTTT
Source organism: Phycisphaerae bacterium (assembly GCA_041480905.1). Lineage (GTDB taxonomy): Bacteria > Planctomycetota > Phycisphaerae > UBA1845 > UBA1845 > JAAEQG01. The sequence goes on along the minus strand of JBGPAW010000104.1, from coordinate 5,771 downwards.
GCGCTAGCATCGGCATAGACGCCTGTTTCCAGTGATGCCCCCGCCTCCACGTTGCCTTCAAAGCCGGCAAAGAGCTGCGAAGTCACTTCGACCAGGATGTAATACGGAGGAGCGCCGATAACGCCATGATAGTACGTCCTGAATGCTTCCGTCACTGCAACTTCACGTGAGATGCTCGCCCCGCTCCGGGCTTCGACCGAGGCATTCAGGTCCAGCGAAGCATCGCCCCCAATGTACGACGAAAACGTTCTCAGACCACTGAACAGTCCAACGTCGAACGCGAGGTGAAACACACCTTCCAACTCGAAGACACCGTCAACGGTTGCGGTGACGCTGCCGCTGTTGGTCAAGTTGATTGTCGTCGAAAAGGGCATGGAGACGTCGAGGATCTGCAAGTTGACGTCCGGCCCCAGCAACTGCGGGCCGTACTTTCCCGGGAGCGGCATACCGGGTGGATCGACGAACCGGAACTCCCCTGCGATGCCAAGCTGTGCTAGGCTGCCTTGGGACGTAGTGATCCGCAACGACCCATCCGGCATGACCTCAACGTCCTCGACCTTGTACAGATGGGTGCCGTTTCCCGTGATCAGGCCCGAACCCGGCTGAAGTTCCTCGGGCCCGGGCGGAAGCACGATTCTCCCTTCTTCATCGGGCACCGGGTCGTCTGGGACGACCCTTACCTCTGGTGGAGACCCGCCTCCACCGCCTCCGGAAACCGCCCCACATCCAGACAGGCCCACGAGGACGAACATCGCAAGGATGCCGAGCAGAAGTGTACGTTTGGCCGAAACTGGTCGTGCTGCCATGGGAGCTTCCTCCTTTCGTATCTCATGTAGTGGTTCAGCGTGAAATGGAGAACCAGCCGTTCTGAGTTAGCTACATCCGGGAGACCGTCTCCCGGCATTTGGGTCTTCAAGAACTCGCGGCTGCGCCGCAAGGGATTTATCGCTTGGATGCCAATCCCGAAGGGGGGTGGGAAAGACGGGCGGCGGACGCTCCGGTCAGCCGCCCGCCCTTCGGTCTTGGCCCCCGGGTCGGCGCTCAGGTCGGTTCCCCTTGACGCGACGCGCGGCTTCGCCGCTCTTGAACGCGTAAGCGTTTGCGTCGCGTCAAGGGTTCCCACCGTTGCCTTATCCTCCCTGACTGCCAGGCGCCAGGCAGGCGCCCGGGCCGATGACTTTTCTATCGCCGCGGCCTCCATCAGGCAACCGCCAGTTCCCGAGCCTGTTGACGGGCGGCTCGTCGCCGTTCGCGTGCCGCTGCGGACACCAAAAAAGAGAGTTCGCCCGACCGGCGGACGACTCTCTCTACCCCGCGAACCATTTGACAAGCGGAAGCGACAGCTCCTTACGCCCCCGCCACACCAATGCCCCCAGTATAGCAACTGTCCGCTTCGGCTCCAAAACCGAATTCAGGTATTTTGTCGCCGCCACGGCTGCCAGGTGGGGGGCAACTGGGGTTTCCGGTGCGCTTGGGGTCGCGGATTGGGTCGTGGCGGGTGGATGTGGCCAGAAATCGTGGCAGGGATCATGGCGTGCGATGGACCTGTGCAAGGCTTTCAGCCTTGAGGCGATGTTGCGCCGGCTTACCGGGGGCGGCGCTGCGCTTGCCCCCGGCTACGATCGTACCAGGCCTTCGGCCTGACTCACCACAATTCCTGGCCACACCCTGGTACGTTGGGGCGGTTCGGCGGCCTTGAATTGCGCGGCGGCAGGCCTTATCGTGACCCCATGCCACCAACTCAAGAGAAACAGGTGCCGCGACGCTACATCGGAGAAATGGGGCCGGGGGAGCACATCGAAGACCAGGTGTTCCTCATCGCCTCCAAGGACCTCCGCACCACGAACCAGGGCAGCCTCTACATTCACGCGGTGCTGGCCGACCGCACCGGGCAGCTCCCCGGCCGAATGTGGCAAGCCAGCGAGGGAATCTTCGAGTCCCTTCCCGAAGGCGGCTTCGCCCGCTTCAAAGGCCGCACCGAAAACTACAAAGGCTCCCTCCAGTTCATCATCGAAGCGATCCGCCCGGTCAAGACCGATGACGTCCAACTCGCCGAGTTCCTGCCCCGCACCGACCAGGACGTCGACGCCATGTGGGCCCGGGTCAACGCGATCCTCAAGGGGATCAAACAGCCCGACCTCCGCCGCCTGGTGGACAAGTTCCTGTCCGACGCGGACCTCATGCAGCGGTTCCGCACCGCCCCGGCCGCCATCACCCTGCACCATTCCTACCTCGGCGGCCTCCTGGAGCACACGCTCAACCTGCTCGAACTGGCCCTGCTGGTCATCCCGCGCTACCCGCAGCTCAGCCTGGACCTGGTGCTCGCCGGTCTTCTCCTCCACGACATCGGCAAGACCGCCGAACTGACCTATCAGACCAACTTCGGCTACACCGACCCCGGCCAACTCCTGGGGCACCTCGTCCAAGCCACCCTCTGGATCGAGAACAAGTGCGAACAGGTCGCCGCGGACACCGGCCAGCCCTTCCCCGAGCGGATCAAGTGGGTCCTCCAGCACATCGTCCTCGCGCACCACGGCAGGCACGAGTTCGGCAGTCCCAAGCTGCCGGCCATCCCGGAAGCCATCGCCATCCATCACCTGGATAATCTCGACGCCAAGGTGAAGATGTTCCTGACCGAGATCGAGAAGGACCGCGATCCCCAGAGCAACTGGTCCAACTACAATCGCGTTCTCGAAACCAAAGTGTACAAGGTGGACGTGGCCAACCACCGTCCCGCGTAAGAAGCACCCCCCATGAACTACACCCAGATTTCACCCAGCCAAGTGGAGTACATGCTTCAAACCATCGGCGTGGGCTCGCTCGAAGAGCTTTTCTCCCGTATTCCGCCCGATCAGCGCCTGCGCCGCCCGCTCAACCTCCCCGCGGGCGTCTCCGAGCTGGAGTTGTTGGTCGACGTCCGCACGCTGGCTGCGCGCAATCAGACCACCAACGAGTTGCTCTGCTTTCTCGGCGCGGGCGCCTACGACCATTTTGTCCCCACCCTGGTCGATCATTTGGCCATGCGCGGCGAGTTCCGCACCGCCTATACGCCTTACCAGGCTGAGGCCAGCCAAGGCGCCCTCCAGGCCTTCTACGAATTCCAGACCATGATCTGTCAGTTGACCGGCATGGACGTGGCCAACGCTTCCCTCTATGAAGGGGCCAGCGCCGCCGCCGAGGCGGTCCTCATGGCTTCCGCCGTGACCGGACGGACGGGCGTGACCATCTCCGCGGCGGCCCATCCCGACACGCGGACCGTGCTGCGGACCTATTTGAACGAGCGCGACTTCGGTCTCGCCGAGGCCGGTCTGCGCGACGGCCTCACCGACCTCGACGCCTTGCGGAAGGCCGTCGGCCCTTCCACCGCCGCCGTGGTGGTGCAGTGGCCTAACTTCTTCGGGAATCTCGAACCGCTCCAGGAAGTCTGCCGCATCGCCCACGACGCCGGGGCCTTGGCCGTCGTATCCGCCGATCCGATCGCCTGCGCCCTGCTCAAGCCGCCGGGCGACTACGGCGCCGACGTGGTCGTCGGCGAAGGCCAGGCCCTGGGCCTTCCTCTCTCCTACGGCGGGCCTTACCTGGGCTTCTTCGCCTGCCGCTAGGCCCACCTGCGCAAGATGCCCGGCCGCGTGGTCAGTGAGGCCCGCGACGCCGACGGGCGCCGCGGCTTCTGCCTGGTTCTGCAGACACGCGAGCAGCACATCCGCCGCGAAAAGGCCACCAGCAACGTCTGCACCAATCAGGGTTTGATGGCCTTGCGCGCGGCGGTCTATCTCGCCGCCATGGGCCGGCACGGGTTGGCTGAGGCCGCTTCGCAGTGTCTGGACAAGGCCCACTACGCCGCTGAGCGCATCGGCAAGCTGAAAGGCTACACGCTCCGCTTCGCCGCCCCATTCTTCAAGGAGTTCGTGGTGCGGACCGACCGCGGCGTGGAGAAGGTCTTGAAGCATTGTCGTGCCAAGAACATCCTGGCCGGGATCCCGCTGGATTGCTGGTATCCCGACCTGGGCGATTGTTTCATGGTGGCCGTCACCGAAAAACGCACCAAGCCGGAGATTGATGCTTTGGTCGAAACCCTGGCGAGCGCGTGAAGATGGACGGATGAAATCGCGGATGGCGCATGGCCCATCCGAACCGCGACCGTCAGGGAGCGGCGTAGAAACGAAAACGTCGCCTCAATGGAGACGCATTACACCAGGAACTCGGAACCATGCCGATCGACGAAACCACAGGTGTCCAGAGTTCGTTTCCTCTCCTGTTCGAGCGGCGACCGACCGGCGCTTCCGCGGTGCAGTTGCCGTCTTGTGACGTGCCCCGGGTGGACCGTTCCCAGGCCGTCCCCGCCGGTTGTCTGCGCGAGCAGCCGCCGCCGTTGCCGGAGTTGGGCGAGCTGGAACTCACCCGCCACTACACCGGTTTGGCCCATCGCCTGTTCAGCATCGACGAGAACTTCTACCCGCTCGGCAGTTGCACCATGAAGTAAAACCCCGTGGTGAACGAGCGCGTCGCCGCCCTGCCCGGCTTCGCCGATTTGCACCCCTACCAATGGGACACCGATGCCCAGGGCCTGCTCGAACTGCTTTATCGACTGCGGACCTTCCTGGCCGAGATCGCCGGACTGACGGAAGTCACCCTTCAACCCGCCGCCGGCGCCCACGGCGAAATGACCGGTCTCATGCTCATCACCGCCTATCACCGCTCGCGAGGGCAGATTCGCCGCACCGTCCTCACCCCCGACACCGCCCACGGCACCAATCCGGCTTCGTGTACCATCTGCGCCCGCCGGCCGGTCACGGTCCCCTCCCGCAAGGACGGGCTGGTGGACCTCGACGCCCTCCGCGCCGCCGTGGACGAGGACACCGCGGCCCTGATGATCACCAACCCCAGCACCGTCGGCCTCTACGACGGTCAGATCGCCGACATAGCCGACGTCCTCCACGCCAAGGGGGCACAACTCTATCTGGACGGCGCCAACATGAACGCGGTGCTGGGCATGGCTCGGCCGGGCGATGTCGGCGTAGACGTTATGCACTACAACGTGCACAAGACCTTCAGCACCCCGCACGGTTGCGGCGGACCCGGCGGCGGCCCCGTCGCCGTAGCCAAGCACCTCGTGCCCTTTCTCCCCACACCCCAGATCGCCCGCCGCCCCGACGGCACCTGTTACTGGGACCACCACCGCCCGCAGTCCATCGGCAAAGTGCGCTCGTTCTGGGGGCAGATCGGCGTGCTCGTCCGGGCCTACACCTATATCCGGGCCCTCGGTCACGACGGGCTCAAGGACGTGGCCGAAAAGGCCGTTCTGGCGGCGAACTACGTCGCGGCCCGGATCAAGCAGCGCTACCCGCTCCCCTTCCCCGGCCCCTACGCCCACGAGTTCGTGACCGTCCCCGACTTCGAGGGGCTGGGCGTGCGCGAGGTGGACTTCGCCAAGCGCCTGCTCGATTACGGCATCCATCCGCCGACCATGAGCTTTCCCATCGCCCACTGTCTGATGATTGAGCCGACGGAGACCGAATCGCTCGAAACGCTGGACTGCTTCTGCGATGTGTTACTGAAGATGGCCGACGAAGCCCACCAGGACCCGCAACTTTTGCGCGAAGCTCCGCACCGCACCCCGGTCCGCCGTCTGGACGAAGTCGCCGCCAACCGCAAACCCAAGGTGCGCTGGACCCCGAAGTGAAGCTGTGCCACTGCTCTTTGAGCAGTGTTATCGTGTGTGCCCATCCGACCGCCGGTCTTACCGTTCGACGACCGCCATCGAGCGGATT
>JBGPAW010000103.1:0-10469 GCA_041480905.1 Phycisphaerae bacterium | reverse complement strand
TCCTGGGCGGAAGCCGCGGCCCGCTGGCGGGAGGAGCGAAGGCAAGCCATCGATGAAACCGCCTGGGAGCGTTACGTGCGGCAGTTTGTTGCGCAGTATGCGTTTGACGAAGCCCAATCCCGCGCCGCGTATTCCATTCTGCGCGAACTGCAAGCGTGCGCTCGGGACTATCAGCAGACCCACCGCGAGGAGATCGATCGCCTGCCGCGGGACGCCCTGGCCGACCACTCTTTGGGCAAGCCGATCCGGCGTATGTTCGAGGAACTGCAAGCGCGCCTGGAGCCGATCCCCACCGCGGCGCAACGCGCCGCCGGAGGACAGGAGGAAAACGGCATCAGGCCGGTACGGGAGTAGAAAAGTTGAAACAGGCACTTCCATCCTGGACAGAGGGCACGGCGGCTGGGTATGCTCCGCGATCATGAACACCGTGGAACCTACCGATTCCCACTTGGAACCGTCCGAGTCCCCCCGGGGGCCGGGAGTCCCGCGCCCGGAAGACCTCAAGAAGGCCCTCCAGGCGTTCAAGAAGCGCCTCAAGCTCATGCGGCTGGACGACGAGTCGCGGCTGGGTTATGGGGCGATGACCAAAGGCGGAAAGTCGGACATCGTGGCCATCGTGCCGCCCACCCAGTACCCGCGGGCCGTTTGGGACGAGCTGGTCAAGCAGGGCAAGCTCCAGTACGCGGGGCAGGGGCTCTATGAGCTGGCTGCTCCCCCCCGCTAATTCACCGGTCGGGCGATTAACTCAGTGGCGAGAGTGCCTCCCTTACAAGGAGGAAGTCAGAGGTTCGAGTCCTCTATCGCCCATGCACGCCGACCTGTCACGGTCGCGGTTCGGTCTGAGGATCGCGGTTCGGTTCATCGGTCCGCAGTGCGCCATCTGACTCGGAGGCGCGCTGGAGGAAACGCAGCAGCTCATCCACCGGCAGGCCACCGGACCAGCGCGCGCGGACGGTCCCCTGGTGATCCATGACTATCATGGTCGGAAGACCTTCGATGTGGTAGCGGGCAGCCGTCGCGGGCTGGGCATCGGCGTCGACGTGGACGGTAACGAAAAGCTTCAGCGCCTCCCGGACGCGGGGGTTGGGGAAGACTTCCTGTTCCATCAGCCGACAGGGCACACACCAAGCGGCCCCGAATTCAACGAAGAGCAAGCGCCCGGACTCCGCTGCTTGCCGCCGGGCCTGATCCAGATCGGTCAGCCAGCCTGCGGGCGTGGCTCGGCCGCGTCCCGTCACTAGGTACAAGACGCTCAGGCCCAGCGCGAGCAACAGCAGCACCGCCCACGTCCGCGTTCTGCGGGCCGCTCGCGGCGGTTCCGGGCTTAATCCGTCGGTCCGTTCGGTCTTGCTTGTGTCAACCATTAGATAGCACGCGCTCGATCCAGGAACTCAATCGCGTGCGTAGTATAACCGCGAGCATCGCTTCCAGCAGGTCCGGATGGGGAACGGTCCACGCCCTTCCCTCCAGCACGACCGGCGGTGAGGTGCCGCTGTCCGGCTGGAGTATGATACTTTATCCTCGGCGGGTCCCGAGTTAACGGAAAGCGACAAAAACGGCTCCTGACGCTTTTTCACGCGCGCATTTTCTTGGGAACCATGGTCTTTTTCGTGCGTCCAAACCCTCGACCGACAGCCGGGGTGGGCTGTCGCGGGACCACGTATTCGAAGGGAGGCTACGCCGATGAACCGGAAACCATGGCCACTGCTGATCTTGGGGATGACGCTGGTGATGGGACTGCCCGCCGCGACGATGGCCCAAGGGCTGATCGTCGTGGACGACATCGTTCCGGTGCCGGTCCCGCGCCCCCGCCCCCATCCCATGCCTCGTCCGTGGATGCCGCTCACCATCAAAAACCTGACCGTCAGGACCAACATCGTCGATGCGGTGGGCACCACGCTGATCGAGCAGGTGTTCGGCAACCCCAACCCCCGCCCCATCGAGGGCACCTACATCTTCCCTCTCGACGATGACATCACCGTCAGCAAATTCAGCATGTTCATGGACGGCAAGGAGGTCACCGGCAAGGTCCTCGACCGCGAGGAAGCCCGCCGCGCGTACGAAGCCATCGTGGCCAAGGCCCGCGACCCGGCCTTGCTCGAGTACGTCGGCACGCGCATGTACCAGGCCCGCATTTTCCCCATCCCGCCCAACGGCGAGGCCCGCATCAAGCTGGAGTACGCCCAAACCCTCGGCATCGACGACGGTCTGGTCCGCTATCGTTTTCCGCTCGGTGCCGCCAAGTACTCGATGGAGCCGATCGCATCGGTCTCGATGCTCGTCGAGGTCAACAGCCGCGTTCCGATCAAGAGCGCTTTCTGCCCCACCCACAACGCTTCCGTGATCCGGTCGTCGGATAACCGCGCCTCGGCCAGCTTCGAGGCCCACGCCCTCTCCCCCGACCATGACTTCATGCTCTACTACTCGCTCAGCGAGAAAGAGTTCGGGCTGAGCCTGCTCACCTACCGCGAACCCGGCAAGGACGGCTTCTTCCTGGCCCGGATCGCCCCCAAGGCCCAGATCGATGCCGACCAGGTGCTCCCCAAGGACGTGTGCTTCGTGGTGGACACCTCCGGGAGCATGGCCGGCGCGAAGATCGCCCAGGCCCAACGGGCGCTCAAGTTCTGCCTGGCCAACCTCAACCGCAACGATCGTTTCAACATCATCACCTTCTCGCACGAGCCCGGCCTGTTCCGCAATGAGTTGGTCCCCGCCGACCCGGACGCCATCGCCGAAGCCAACAAGGCCGTCGAGCGACTCCAGGCCAACGGCGGGACGAACATCAACGACGCGCTCCTGGCCGCCATGAAGACGGAGAACCCTGCCACCCAGGAGCGGCCCTACCTGATCGTCCTGCTCACCGACGGGCAACCGACCATCGGCGTCACCGACCCACAGGCCATCCTGGCTAACGTGCGCGGCGCCAACGCTCAGACCGTCCGTTTGTTCGTCTTCGGCGTCGGGAACGACGTGAACACCAGGCTCCTCGACCGGCTCGCGGAGGAAAACCGCGGGGCCCGCGACTACATTGGTGACACGGAGGACATCGAGGTCAAAGTCTCCGGCTTCTACCGCAAGGTCTCCAACCCCGTGCTCAGCGGGCTGAAGCTCTCCTGGGGCGACCTCAGCGTTCACGACGTCTTTCCCCAGACGCTGCCGGATTTGTTCTCCGGCGGTGAGGTGGTGCTCGTGGGGCGCTATAGCGGCATCGGGCATTACGCCCTTGAGCTGACCGGTTCGCGCTCCGGCCGCGAACAGAAGTTCGTCTACGAACCGGATTTCCCCAGCGTCGCCACGCAGCACGAGTTCGTGCCCCGGTTATGGGCCGTCCGTAAGATCGCTTACCTCCAGGACCAGATCCGCCTGCATGGAGAGAACCCCGAACTCAAGCAGGCCATCATCCAGTTGGCCAAAGAGTACGGCATCATTACCGACTACACGGCCTACCTGGTGCTGGAAGAGGGCGAACAGGCCATTCGTCTGGGTCAACCCGTCCACGGGATGTCCGAGCAGGTCCGCCGCAGTGCGGACCTGCGCGACCGGGCCGCGAACGCCCCGCGCTCGGAGATGGATGCGGTCGGGAGCGCGGCCAATCGCGTCTCGCTGCGGAACAAATTCATGGCCGACGCCGCCGGCGGGAGCGGGGGCGGGGCCTACGTCCTCGATTTCGACGCCGCGGGAGGCGGTCGGGGGGCGCCGACCCCGCCGGCCATCCGCCGGGCGGCCAACCGCACCTTCTACGAGCAGGACGGACGCTGGCTCGACAGTGCCTACGATCCCACCCAGGAGACCGTCAAGGTCAAAGCCTACAGCGACGAGTACTTCGAGTTCGCCCGCCGCAGTCGAGCCGTGGCCCAGTTCCTGGCCCTGGGCGAGCGGGTGGTCTTCATTCTCGACGGCAAAGCCTACGAAGTCATGCCGGCTTCATAAACTCGGGCTCCTTCTCGAGGAGGGACGAGGAAGGTGCGCCACCCGAACGTCGCAATGGCCCGGTCGATGGCGGGATGGGGCGTCAAGTACCAGGCCAACAGGACGTGACGTCCTGTGATGGGGATCGCCACGATCCTCGCCTCCACCCCAGCCGCATCGGCGGCCTGCACGCAGGACGCGAATCTCTCCGCGGGTAGCTCATCGAGCATCGCCGCCGGTTCGACCTTGGGATGGCCGATCACGAGATTGACCCCTCGTCGCTTCAGATAGTCCACGCCGGCAAGCCGTTTGTGACCGGGCCGATTGCTGACGATCTTGCCTTGGCGGGCGATCGTGGAATCGGCCAGCCCGTGCATGTCGATGGTGGTCAGGCGGGCGTAATAGGGCAGGATGCCCGCGGCGGTGGTGGCGATGATCACGTCATCGTGTCCGAAGAGGCGGTGCAGCTCTTGGCCCGCCTCAGCCCAGCGGGCGTCCCGCGTTTCCCAGCGCAGATGGGCCACCGGCGCGGCCCGATCCTGCACCCAACCAAACGTCCGCGCATGGTGCAGCGAGCCGTAGCCCATCCAGACGGCCATGAACACGGGCAGGTACAGCCGGCGGGACCACGAAAACCGGGTCACCGTCCACATCACGCACAACAAAAACAGCGGTACGACGGGAACCAGAAAGCGAAACTCGATGAATCCGCCGCCCATTCTCACCAGGTATCCACACCACATGGTGATAACAACGACGGCCGCGAGCAGGATGTGCTGCTGCCGCGCGAGTTGAACGGCTCCAATCAGAAACACGACCGACGGGAGCTGATAGCGATAGGTGCGGCAGAAATCCCAGAGGTAGTTAAGCCCCACGGTCACCGCGCCGGGTCCAGGCCTGTTGGCATAGTAGGTGTTGGGCAGGATCGTGCCGTAGTAGTAGCCCTTCCAGAGCAGCCACGCGCTTACGAGCAGCGTCGCCGGAAGAAGAAGGAGCCCGATCTTACGCATCACGACCCCGGGCCGTCGCCCGGAGGCGACGGGCTCCGCCGCGTAGATGGACCAGACCGCCGCGCCGCTCAGCACGATGCCAAACACCGCGAAGTCCATCCGCGTTAACATGCCAGCGGCAAGAACGAATGATAGTTCCACGAGCTCCAACGCTCGCCATCGGCGGCGCAGATGTGCGGAAAGAACCAGCCAGCAACTCCACACCAACAGGAACGTTTGAAGGGAGGTCTCCAGACCGCCCGTCGCGAAAGATAGAACGGAAAACTGCGTGCCCACCAATAGAAGAGTAACCAGCGCCCAATGCACGTGCGGCAGCACCAGACGCGCGAGACGATAAGTCAAGGCGAGCATGCCCGCGAAACAGGCCAACCCGAGCCCCTGGGCGAAAACCCCTGGGTCGGCTTTGAGGGTCATGCCCGCCGCCAACAGCATGACCCACAAGAAGTTGGTGTAGCCTTCCACCCGCTCGCCCGGGTTGTAGACCAACCCGGCGCCTTCCACCAAGTTGCGCGCGTAGCGGAACGAGATGTAGGCGTCGTCCGCGAGAAACCGGTTGCGGTAGGCGAATCCTACCGACGCCGCAATGGAGACAAGCACCAGAACGCGGCCCAACCAGGGTCGCCCCCGAGCAGGGACGTCCGAACCGGTTCCCGGTACCGGTGCGGGAAGTCGACCGAAATAACGATAGACGGCCAAGCCCAGGAGCAGATACGGCACCAGATACGCCACGGCCGTGCTCGCCTGACCCCAAGTGGGGAAGTTCTTGAGGCAGAAGCCCAGCCAACGTAGAAGGTAGGGATCGGGATCCACATAGGGAAACACGATAGGAACCAGCCACCGGGCCAGCAAGGCCGCCCCGCCCGCATAAGCGAGTCGCAACGCGCGCGGGGGACGGCTGGGGCCGGTGTCCGCAGGTTGGGGTAGGGGAGGAGACATCGGGATCTCGCGGATGATGGAGAACCTGCATGGCGTCGTCAACCCGACGAGGCCGCACGAGCCCTTGCAATCGGGGGAGCAGGCGTGTAGATTACGATGTAGGCCGTCCGCATGCGGTCGGGGCGAGTACTGTAACTCGTTTTCCAACAGAGGATTATAATTCTTCTCGTGGTCGGCTGACGCCGCGGGGAGTCGTCGGGCGCGTGGTTCTTGTCGCGATAAGGGGATGACCGTGCACTATCCTAGACGCAACAGCAAGATCAAACGAGCGCGTAAGTCGGGTTTTCTCGCGCGCATGCGAACCAACAAGGGTCGTAAGTTGATCAATCGCAAGCGCCGCCACGGCTTCAAGCGGATTAACGTGGTGTGACCGGCGTTCTTGCCCTTTCCCTCACCCACGCGTCCAGCGCCACCCATTCGGCGACGCAAAGCTCCTCCGCCCGACGATCCAAGTCCATGTCGTCATCGAGTCTGGCCGTCAGTCCCGCACCGAGATACTTACGCAGATTGAAGCGGAGCGTCTTGCGCCGAGAGGCAAAACCCGCACGGACCCGCTCCATGAAGCGGGCGGGCTCCCCGCCGGTGTAGGTGGGTCTTTCCGCCGGGGCGATGCAGAGCATGGTCGAGGCGACTTGCGGCTCCGGCCAGAAGGCCGAAGGCGGGACCGCGGCCACCGGCTGGATTTCGCACAACGCCTGAAACAGAATCGACAGCGGCCCATAGTCTTTCGTGCGCGGTTGAGCCAGGAAGCGGTCCGCCACCTCCTTCTGCACCGTGAAGCAGTACCGCACCGGGGGCGGGTCGCCGAGCAGCAGATTCACCAGGGCGGGGGAGGCCACCTGATAGGGCAGGTTGGCGACCAGCTTGAAGTGCCGGCGCTCCGCCGGACTCAGCCGTCCAAGGACGGCCAGCACTTCGCCCGCGAGGCGGTTGCGGTTCGCCAAGACGTCGGTGGCCATCAGCTCGAAGTTCGTTCGAGCAGCAAAGCGTTCGCGGAGGATCGCCTGCATCACCGCGTCGATTTCGACCGCGAGCACCCGGCCGGCGCCGGTTAGTAGCAGATCGGTCAGCCCGCCGGTCCCCGCGCCGATCTCCAGTACGACGTCTTCGGTGGTCAGTTCGGCCGACGCGGCCAACCGCCGCATCAGGTTTCCATCAATCAGAAAGTGCTGTCCGAACCGCCGGCGCGGGCTGACCCCGAACCGGCTGAGAACAGCCTTGATCTCGGTCTTGGTCTGCACGTGTGCGATCACGGGGGTGCGCTCCGGTTTTTGGGAGCATGTGTAAAACCCTTATGTAGCGTCGCCCCTGGTGGGCGGCGCCCAGGCTCCACGCCGTTGGCTATAGTAACGCCACTGCGCCTTACGCGATAATCTCATCGAAACTTGAGACGCCGTCCCTTGACGGAGGGGCCGCGGATCGAGTAACCTTACTAACGGATCGACGACCGTGCGGCAGTTCTTTAATCAGATGGAGGAACGAAGATGAAGGTCAACGGTGCGGACCGCAGCGTGTGCAACGCGCACTGGGGCGAGTGCGCTCCATAGTGGCTGGACGTTTCCTCCCATTCGCACTCCTTGATTAGAAAAGCTTTTCAAGCCCGGCGCGAAATCTTGTGACGCCCCAGCAAACGAAGGAATCGCGGGCTCCCGTGGGCCACCAGAACGGGGAAACCAACTCCCGGGGGCATGCGCCGTTAAGGCGTCGGGTGTGGGTGGCTAGCGGAGTGTTCGCCCTCGCTCTGGTTTTGCGGCTGGTCTACCTGCACCAGATCGAAAGCATCGGCTTCTTCAACCGTCCCCTCTCCGACGGGTGGGTCTATGACCAGCGGGCCTGCGGCATCGCAGCCGGCGACTGGCTCGGACCGGCGGATTTCGTCCATGCCCCGCTCTATGCCTACGTGCTGGGCCTCATCCACGTCGTCGCCGGCCATGACCTGTGGACGGTGCGTCTGGTCCAGATCGTAATGGGGGGTCTCTCCTGTGTGCTGGTGATGCTCGCGGGGCGCAGGTTCTTCGATCTTCCCACGGGTGCGTTGGCGGGCGTCCTGTTGGCCGTCTACCCGCCGGCGATCTTCTTCGACGGCCTCATCCAGAAGACCGGATTGGAGTTATTCCTCTCGGCCTTGCTGCTCTGCATGCTCGCCCGCGGCCGCGAGAAACCTGCGCCAGGCCGGTGGTTGGCGGCCGGCGTCGTGTTGGGGTTGCTCATTCTCACGCGCCAGAACGCGCTGGTGTTGGTGCCGTTGCTTGGGGCGTGGCTGTGGCTGGGTCTGCCTCAAGCGTCGTGGAAAACCCGGCTGGGCTGGAGCGCCGCCGGCGCGATCGGATTGCTCGTGGCGTTGCTCCCCTGGGCGCTGCGCAACCGGCACGTGACCGGCGCGTTCGTGCTGACCACGCCCAACCTCGGCCAGAACTTCGCCATGGGCAACCACCCCGAGGGGACCGGCACCTACCTCCCCTTCAAGCGCGGCCGATCCGACGCGGAGCACGAACAGCAGGAATGGACCAAAGCCGCCGAGGCGGCACTCGGGCGCCCGCTTTCGGCGGTCGAGGTGTCGGATTATTACCTCGACGCCGCCCTTGCTTACATTCGTTCCCATCCGGGGCCGTGGGTGCGCTTGCTGCTCAAAAAATGGCTGATGGTCTGGGGGGCCTACGAATGTCCGGACACTGAAGATTACTATCTCTATCAAGAATGGTCTGCGGCGCTGCGCGCGTTGGACCGGGTATGGCATTTCGGGGTGTTGTGTCCGTTGGCGGCGGCCGGCGTCGTCCTGACTTGGGCGCGGCGACGGGAGTTGTGGCTGTTCTACGCTTGGTTGCTGCTCACGGCGGCCGGCGTGGCCTTGTTCGTCGTCTTCGCGCGGTACCGCGTGGGCCTGATTCCGGTCCTGGCCCTCTTCGCCGCCGCGGGTCTGCTGGAGACTGGGCGAAGGATTCGCGCGGGCCGATCGCGAAAGTTCCTGCCGGCCGGGGCCGCGCTGGGGCTCACCGCCTTGGTGGCCAATTGGCCGGTGTATCACCAGCGGCGGACCTATCCCGAGTCCTACACCAACCACGGGGCGGCCCTGGCAGCCCAGGGTCGCTACGCGGAAGACCTCCAGGAGCTGAACAAGGCGCTGGCATTGTCCTCGGACGACGTGGACGCCCATCTGGCGGCGGGCAACACGCTGGTGCAACTCCAGCGCTTCGAAGAGGCCCGCGCGCACTATGAGCGGGCGCGGCAGGGTGATCCGCGGTTCGGCGGGGTCTATCGCGGTCTGGGCAACGCTCTCATGGGCTTGTCCCGCTTTGCCGAAGCCGCGGAACAATACCGCCAGGCGCTGGCGATCGACGCGCGAGATTACGTGGCGCTGAACGGGCTGGCGACGACCGCGGCCCGTCAGCAAAACTATGCCCAGGCGATCGCGTGGTTCGAGCAGGTGCTGCGCGCCGATCCGACCTACGTGGACGCCCACCTGAACCTGGCCAACACCTTGCTGGCGATGGGCCGGGTCGAGGACGCGGTCGCCGCGTACCAGCGGGCCCTGACCTACGCCCCGGACAACGCGGACGTGCTCTATAATCTCGGCGTGGCCCACCGGCTGGGCGGGCGGACGGAACGGGCCGTCGAGTGTTTCCGAAAAGCGCTGGCGTTACAGCCGCAGCGGCCGGAATTCCGGGCGGCACTCGACCAAACGCTCGGAACCGGCGACCCACCCAAAGAAAAGGGGCCGTAAACGCGGGGACGCCGCGCCAACACGCGCGCGACCCTGCGCAAACACCTGCCGGCCCGACTGGCCGACCCCCGCGCCGGGCCCTGCGATGGTGAGTTCGCGGTTACGTGTTCACGGTGGCCTTGATCGCGGCACGGATTTCGCCGAGCAGTTGGTCGACCTTGAACGGCTTGAACAAAACAGCCGACAAGCCCTCGCGCCGCGCCCGCACGATGGAGTGGTTCGGGTCGTATCCGAACCCGGTCATGAAGATCACCGGGCATTGGGGATTCTTGTCCTTGGCGGCGGCAAACACCTCATACCCGGTCCGGCTGGGCATCTTGATGTCGCTGAGCACGAGATCAAAATCCTGCGCGGCGATCAGTTCGATCGCCTCGTCCCCGTCCTTGGCCATGTGCACCGCGCACCCGTTGCTCACCAGCACGTCGCGGACGGTCTCGCGGATGAACTCCTCGTCATCCACCACCAGCAACCGCCGGTCGGAGAGCACCGGATCACGATGCGGTCCGCGGATCCCCGTACGCGCTCCCAGCAGGCCGCGCTGCGGTGTGGTCACCGTCTTGATCGCCTCCCGGATGGCCACGGCGTTGTCGGTGATCTGGTTCAGCCGATGCCGCAGTTCGTCGTGCCCGATGTAGTCCTCGATCAGGTTGGCGGTGATGGTCATGATGTCGTTGAGCGGGCCGGTGATCTCCGACATCACGTTGACCCCCAGTTGCCCGGCGGTGGTACGGCGCTCGGTGACCAGCAGATCGAGCATGTGCAGGGCCACGGCGACGTGCCGGCCGAAGATTTCAAGAAACTGCCGGTCGTCCTCGGTAAAGGCCGCCGGCTGTTCGCTCTCGATGTTGAACACCCCGATCACCTGGTCGTGCAGGCGGAGCGGCACGGTCAGG
>JBGPAW010000102.1:0-10514 GCA_041480905.1 Phycisphaerae bacterium | reverse complement strand
GGGGTGCTTGACCGCGTTGCTGACCCGGAACTCGGTTTCGGCCTGGGCGATGAACTTGGCGTCGTCCGGTCCCTCTTTGACCACCCGCTTGATGGCGTAGGCTTTGCCGGTCGTCGTCCGCACCGCGTGATGGATGGTGGAGTGCGCCCCGACGCCGATCTGGCCGATGACGCGATAGCCCGGGACCAAATCACTGTCACTCACCACCACGCGCCGCTCCCCAAACCTTCCGACCGACTTCGACGGGCCCCCGGCACGCCGGATAGCGGATCAGTCCATTTTATCGTTTTCCCCCGACCGCGTCATTCCTCCCCTATAGTCCCTTTCTCCCAGGGGTATGGCTGGAGATTTTGGCAAACCGGGAGGGCGAGGCTCCTGCCGAGCCGCAAGCCGTGCGCGGTGTGGGCGCCCAGGCTCGCCGGGAGGCTCGCCCTCCCATAATGCCAAGGTTTCTGGCCACACGCTCCCCCAGCAGTATCTTCACAGCCCCATACGATCCAGCCGGGCGGAGGCGCCGGCCGGACCCACCATAATCAGCGTGTCGGCCGGCTCGATGACTTCGTCGGGACTGGGATTAAACAGCCGGGTGCCGCTGGCTTTCTTGATGGCCACGACTATGACGCCGGCCTCCCGGCGGAGGCCCGACTGCCGCAGCGTCTTGTGCCCGATGCGGGATTGCTCGGAGATGACGTATTCGTCCACCTCCAGATCTACGCCTTCGGTGACCGTTTCGAGGAAGTCCACGACGGTCGGCCGAGTCAGGATGTTGGCGATTTTGGTCGCCCCCACCACATGGGGCAGGATCACCCGATCGGCACCGGCGCGCTTGAGCTTGATTTCAGTGGAGGGGTGCTCGGCCCGGGTGACGATGAACAACTTGGGGCACAGTCCGCGAGCGGTCAGGGCGATGTAAAGATTGTCGGAATCGCGCGGCAGAACGGCCACCAAGGCCCGGGCCGACCGCAATCCGGCGGTCAAGAGGGTCTCTTCGGAAGTGGCGTCCCCCTCAACGTAGAGGTACCGCTTGTCGGCCAGCTCGCGGAACACGGCGGGATCGTGCTCCACGATGACGAAGGGAACGCCGCGGCGCTTCAAGTCGGCGCCGGTCAACGCGCCCATCCGGCCGCCGCCGCAGATGATCACGTGCTTCTCCAGGTTTTTCACCTGCGCTTCCATTCGGGACCTCCCACGCAGCTTCTGCAGTTCGCCGCTCAGCACCACGGAGACCAGAGACGAAAAGGCCAGAGAGATCGTCCCGACCCCCACCACGATGGTCAGGGCCGTCCACCACCGCCCGGCGTCGTTGAGGGGGATGACCTCGCGGTAGCCGACCGTCGCCAGGGTGATGATGGTCATGTAAGCGCAATCGCCCAGATTCGCTCCCGTGATCCAGTGGTAGCCGAGGGTGCCGACGCCGAAGATGCCGACGACCGCCAGCAGACTCCACGCTAAGCGCCACCGCGGGTCCAATGACAGACTCCCGACGTCCCCCGACCGCGTCGCGGATTATAGGCGGACCGGCGGCAGCCACAATCCGCGAGGATGGTCCCGGTGCATCGTTCGGGTATGATGCCCTGCGCAGGGTATGATGCCCTCCGTAAGGCTGAGTCTTTCAGACTCCGTAATGGGAGCACGCGCGATGCCCAAACGTACTGACGAACAAGAGGAGAGATTTCGGGAGAAGCAACGTCGCGAAAAGGAGTACGCCAAGCAACTGCCCGGCGACGACGAACCGCCGCTGCCTGAGCCGGTGGAGCCGATTCACGTGGAGAAGCATCCCCAGCGGAACGATCCCTGCCCCTGCGGCAGCGGGAAGAAGTACAAGCACTGCTGCGGCAAAACTGCCCAATAGCCCGAATGATCTGCCACCAAGGCACTAAGACACGAAGAGGGAGCTGGCTGGTGCACGATCGTTTCTAACCGGAGGTGAACAGAAGAAGTTCTCATCCTGTTCGTGAACCTTGCCACGTGTTGTCTTTGTGTCTTCGTGCCTTTGTGGCCATGAATAACCCAGAACAGGCCGGTGAGGGATCGTGTGTTCCGGTTGAAAGCTGAAAACTGATAAAGGGTGCGGCGACTTCCCGGTTGGGGAAATCGCCGCCGGATGGGGATCGTCAGTCTCTCGCCCGCACAGGCCGGTCAAGCCGCCAGGAATTTCTCTTCCAGGGCCGTTCGGATCTTCTTCAACGCCTTGTTTTGGATCTGCCGCACGCGCTCCTTGGTCACGCCGATCAGCAGGCCCACCTCCTCCAGGGTCTTGGGGCGCGGGCGGGTCGGATCGGTCCCTCCCAGGGCGAAACGCTCGTGGATCACCGTGCGTTCAATGTCGCTCAGGTCGGCGAGGTTGCGCAGCAGGATTTCCTTCAATTCGTCCACACAGTCGATCTCGATTTCCTCGCGGCGTTGCTCGGCATAGTCGCTGCGCTCGATGGCCGGATCAAACTCGGTGGGGAAGCGCCCGCGGTAGCGACTGACCCGCATGGCCACGCGCGAGAAACTCTTGAGGATCGCCCGACAGGCGTAAGTGCTGAACTTGTACCCGCGGCCGCAATCGAACTTCTCCACGCTGCGGAGCAGGGCCATGTTTCCCTCGCTGATCAACTCGCTGTAGTCGATGGCGACCAACTTGGTGCGTTTGGCCATCGCCAGGACCAGCGGGAGGTTCATCTCGGCGATGGTGCTGCGGGTCTCCAGGGCGCGTTGGGCCCAGGCCAGCAGGTGCCGGGTGGCCTTGGCGGTCAAGGCTTTGCCGGCGAATTGCTCCTGCCACTCGCGGAGGCGCATCCGGGCGTAGTTGTAGCGCAGGAAGAGGGTCACCTCCTGCGCTCCGCTCAGCGTGGGGAGGCTGGCCCCGCTGGCCGGGCGGATCACCCCCGGCTGCGACGCGACATAGCGCGTCGCGGTCGGTGCGCTCAACTCCGCCGGAGCGCCAAAGAACACGAGATCAGCCCCCTGCCGGTGCAGGTCCGCATGGTCCACATAGTCCACCGGCTCACTGAGGAAATGAGCCAGGAGCAACCGATCATCCGGGCTGAGGGTGTGCAGCACCGTCCGGCTGGGAAGAAGGGGCATCGGCGGCGGCAAAGCCGTCGGCAAAGCCGTCGGCTCCGGGCGTTCGAGAGTTATCGGTGGGGCTGCCATGTCTGCCTCCTGGGCCTGCCGAGGCCCGTGGCTCAGGCGTCCGCGTCGAGCGAATCCCGGGCTCTCTCTCCTGCTCTCTCTCCCTGGTACGACCGAGATTCGCTCGGTGTGCGGCGTCATCGCCACCATTGTGCAACAACGCGCACACGTACGCGGAGCGATCACCTGTTCATGATCTCTTGGGGGAATGCCAGTGCGGGAGCCAACTACCGCAATAAACTATACAACACGAAAGGCGTCCAGGCAAGTGCGGGCTGACCAGCGTTTTTCCCGCGCGGTGGGAATTGTAAGTGACGGATAATCTCTGTGCTTGACACTTGAATTCGGCCCGTGCCTCTGGAGTGCCGGCTCATCCGTCACTCATAGCGCAGGGCCTCGATCGGGTCCAACTTGGCGGCTGCCATCGCCGGGTACATGCCAAAAAACACCCCCACCAGCACGGACAGACCGAAGCTGACCACCACCGCCCACGGTTGGACAATGGCTTCGCCCCAGGCCGCAGCCATGTTGATGACCTTGGCCCCCAAAGCCCCCAGGAGCAGTCCGACCACGCCGCCAGCCATGGAGAGTACCACCGTTTCGATCAGGAACTGGGAGGTGATATCGCGGCGCTTGGCCCCCAAGGCGCGGCGGATGCCGATCTCGCGGGTGCGTTCGGTGACGGTGGCCAACATGATGTTCATGATGCCGATCCCCCCGACCAGTAGCGAAATGCCCGCGATGAACCCCAGCAACAACTGGGAATTGCGTTTCTTCTTCTCGGCCAACTGCAATCGGGCCAGCGGCACCCGGACATCGTAGTCGGTTCTCTCGTGACCGTACTCGAACACCCGCCGGACCATGTCCGCCACCGGCAGCACGTTCTCCACGGCGTCCGCCGTGATGTACAACCCGGACAACTGCACCTTGGTGAGCTCGCGGGAGCCGCTGCTCCGTCGCATGGTAATGTCACCGTACTGACTTTCGGCGGTGGTGAAGGGGATCATCACCTCGCGGTTCAGATCGCGCTCCTCCACGCCGCGCGCCGGAGCCCCGGCGGTCAGCACCCGCCCCAGAACGCCTACCACCTCGTACGGCCGGGTATCCGCGAAACGGTCCACGTACAGCGTCTGCCCCACAGGGTCGTCGTAGCCGAATAGGTTTTTGCGCACTTCGTCGCCGATGACGCAGGTGTTCTTTTTGTCGCGGAGATCTTCGGCGGTCAGCAGCCGGCCTCGGCCGGCCGAAACGTTGACCACCTGGAAAAACTCCGGCGTGGTCCCGAACACCTTACTGGGAACGCGCTTGTCCCGGCGGTAAACCGACTCCCCCACCTCCCGCAGCGGGGCCACGCTGGCCACGTGGGGCACGGTCTGCATGATCCGTTCGCGGTCCGTGCGGGTGATGCCGTACTCCAGCAGGGCCGTGTTACCTTTGGAGGTTTGCGTGTCCTGTTGGGGTTTGATGGAGCTGATGATGATGTTCCGCGTGCCCAGGGCGTTGATCAGCCGCATTTCGTCCGCCGAAGCCCCCTCGCTGATCGACAGCATGCAGATCACCGCCGCCACTCCGAAGATGATCCCCAACGCCGTCAGCGACGCCCGGAGCTTGTGCAACCGGATGTTGTTGATCCCCAGCCAGAACATTTCGAGGCGAAAGGGGTTCATCGACGGCTTTCACGCGAGGAGGACGAAGGCGGCCCACATGAGCGCTCCCACCCCGACCATCCCCCCCACGATGGTCGCCCATAAAGCCAACACCGCCAGCGGTATCTCGCTGAGCCGCTCGCAGCGGGTCGCCTTGTACACCACGCTAATGCTGAGACACAGCGGCACCAACAGCAACAGGCGTTGCAGCCCGGTGAGAGAAACCGGCGTCGTCAGCCAAGCCAGCAGCCACACGCTCATGTCGCTCCCCTTGACGGTCGAGCCGTCGGACCTCCTCGAACGGACGCCGGTTTGGCCGCGTCCGCCCGGGCCAGCGCGTCCAGGATCACCAGGAGGTTCAACAGCCCGGCTACGCCGGTGTACACGACGGCCACGTCTTCCGCCTGCCAGGAGTACGCGGAGGCGGATGCCGTCAGGGTGTGCTTCCATCCTAAAACGGCCAGGGCATGCGCACCGGTAGCGATCTGAGCCATGAACCACGCGGTGTGCTTCCGCGGATCGACCGTGTTGGCGACGCTCCCAATAGCCACCCCGCTCCAGAAAGTGGCCGCAAGCACGATCAGAAGAATCAGACCGCGGCGACGGTCCCCCAAGTACAGGTGCCCCATCCCCGGCACCAGCCAGGCCAGAAACCCCGCCAGGATCGTCCGCCCCAGATTGTTCGCATGGGATGAAGCCATGTGGGCTAGCGCAGCTCCCGGCAGGTTACCGCATCATGGGACACTCCCCGTCCGCACACGTGGGACGACGGCACGTTCCGTCGGGTAGTATAGCGCCGGTTCGCGCCGCTCACAAGCGCAGGAGATATAGGCCGCGGGTATAGGCACGAGTCGTCGAGGCACGGGTTTGTTGGGGGGTTGAGTCGTCTCGCGGGCGGAGTGGACCTGGCATCCCCCAAAGCGGGGGCGCCCCACCCCTTGCGAAAGAGGTGGGGCGCCCGTTCAGCACTCATTCGGAGGAGGCGACGAAGAGTGGTCAGGTTTCTACGTTCACCTCTCTCTCCACCATTCCTATCTGCTCCGCCGTGACGGAGGCGGACGGGGGACCTTTCCCGCGGTTCACGTCACTGCAACACGGGATCGGCGTCCAGGACTTCGCGGAGCTTGCGTAACGCGTTGTTTTGGATCTGCCGGACACGCTCCTTACTCAGCCCGATGGCGTGGCCGATCTCCCCCAAGGTTGATTGGGGTTCGTGATCCAGGGGGAACCGTTGCGCCAACACCCGGGCTTCCAACTCATTCAGGTCGCCGAGGTTCTCAGCGAGCGCCCGCCGGAGCCGCTCCACGTACAGCTCGGTCTGCGTGTCCACCCGCTCGGACATCTCGAAGGACACGTCATGCCGGAACGGGAACCGGCGGCGATAACTGAGGCCACGCTTGCTGCGGTTGATCAGCGCCCGGGCGATCGCCGTGCAGGCGTACGTACTGAACCGATAGCCCTGCCACGGATTGAATTGCTCGATAGCTCGGGCCAGGGCAAACAGCGCGTCGCTCACCAGGTCGTCGTGGTCGAGTTCGTGACACTTGAACCGGCGGATCATCGAGTAGGCTAGCCCCAGGTTCTCCTCCACGAGGTACTCCCGGATGACCTGGTACCGGTGCGCCCACAGCCGCCGCTGGGCGGGAGTGATTCGTGTCCCCCGATCGGGTCGGGCCGCATGGTAAGCACAGGTGTGCAACGCCAGAAAAAGGGTTTCCTCGTCCAGTTTGGGGCCCTTGCGGTCAGCACCGGCCACCACCGCGGCAACCCGCACTGCTTGGTCGGCTGCCCCAGCCGTCCGCAGCCGCCGGTCTGGGAAATACGTAAGCTGGTCTGGTTCCAGTGTCACTGAAACTGCTTTCGCTTGTCGTTCCATCGTCTTAATCCCCTTACAAGCCGAGAGCGAGCATCGCTCTGTCTCGAAATAGTACTCGCCAGGTTCTATATATATAGCACCAATCCGGTACCATATCAAGGCCCCAGCCAAGATTTTTACGAAATTAGACGAAAATCACCCAGCCTCCCTGCGGTATCAATAATCCGGATTCGAGGTAGGATACGCCTCGGTCCCAACCCGCGATTACGGGGGGAGGCATACCGATGAATCACATCCGTTTTACGAGCAGGGCATGGGCGGGGTTCTTGACGTTACTGTCCACGGCGGGGGCCTGCGGAGTCGGGGTGGACGGGCCGCGGATAGTCGTGCGCCGCTGCGCGGCGACCCTGCCGCCGGAAATCGCTCCTTTTTTTCAATCCCGCCTGGCCGATCTGGAGGAGCGCGTGGTCGAGCCGGAGGTGGCCTGGGGCAAAGACCCCAAGCTGCAGGCCCGGGCATCCTGGTTCTACTTACGGATGGATGTCAAGGCCAAGGACAAGTCCGTTTCCGCCCGGTTGGCAGCGGCGGAGGCCTTTCCTCGGCGGGAGGGCGAGGCCCGGGAGCTTTTCAAATCCTTGGGGCTGGAGCGACAAGGGGGCAAGCTGCCCTGGGCCGTTGAAGACCTGCACGCCCAACTGGTCCGGGCGTTCCAACAGGGCGACGAGGACGAGGTCGTCAAGACCGCTGCGTATCTGGCCCACCTGGCCTGGGCCGCCTCCCAGCCGTTCAGCGTCACGATGAACCACGACGGGCGGGACACCGGCAACCTGTACCTGGGCGACTTGGCTGCCGGCGACTCCTATTACCCCCACCAGTCGGTGCATTATCGGGTGATGGGGGAATTGGTGCGGCGCTGCCGCAATCGCTACCTCGAACAGGTGCAGGTTCGGCCGCTGGACGTGCAGCCTGTCCGCGAACCGCTGGAGGCTTGCTTTCGCCAGATGCTCGGGGCGCTGGCCCGTCTGGATGATCTCTTGACGGCCGACCGGGAGATCGCCGCGCAACTGGGGGCTACGGACGGCGCGACGCTAGTCAAGCGGGAAGACGAATATTACTCGCTGCTGGATGCGCGATGCGGCGACATCGTGGTGGAGCGTTTGCGCGCGGCGGCCATGCTGGCGGCGAACCTGATTACCGGCGCCTGGGAGCAGGCCGGGCGCCCAGTGGTCGGCGGCGGCGGCCCGGCAGGGGGCCAGGTCCCAACGGGACCGCAGGCGAATCCGGGCGAGAAGCCGCGGGAGAAGTCGCCGTCGACCGAGCCCAGCCAGCCGGTGCGGCTGGTGGGCAGTAAGAACTCCGCGGTGTTTCATCGCTCGGATTGTCCGCACGTCCAGAAAATCAGCCCGTCGAATCTGGTCTACTACGCGTCAGCGGAGGACGCCAAACGCCAAGGCAAACGCCCCTGTCAGGTGTGCAAGCCGGAGTGACTTTTCCCTTCCGGGGCGCTGGGTGCTAAACTGTTTGCAGATGGGCATGATCGAGGTTCTCACGGCCCAGGCCGCCTAGACGGTTTTCGTGGCCCGTCTGAACCACTCGCCGTTTTGCCGGGGGGCCGGTAGAATCGGTAGAATGGGGAGTGAGGTGAGTTATGACGTACCGGGGTAAGGTTCAAGGCGGCGTGGTGGTCTTGGAGGTCGGGGCGAAGCTCCCGGAAGGGACCGAGGTGCAAATCGTCCTCCCACCGGAGTCAGAGGCAAACGCTCCCACACTCTACGAACGACTGGAACCGGTGATCGGCAAAGCCAAGGGGTTGCCGCCGGACGCCTCGAAGAACGTGGACCACTATCTGTACGGACACCCCAAAACGTGACGTCCGTCTTCGCCGACACGTCGTTCTATGTGGCGGTCCTCAATCCTCGTGACGGCGCGTACCCCCAAGCCTGCGAGTGGAGCCGCGGTTTCCAGGGCATCCTCGTCACCACCGACTTCGTGCTCATCGAGTTGGGTAATTGGCTTTCCCGTTCGGGCGACCGCGCGGTGTTTATCGAACTCGTCCAACGCCTGCAAGCGGATGCGCGTACGGCGGTCGTACCTGCCACCCGTCCCCTGTTGGAACGCGGCTTTCGGCTCTACGCGGAACGTCAGGACAAAGATCGGTCCATGACCGACTGTATCTCCTTCGTAGTCATGCGGGAGCAAGGGATCACGGAGGCCTTGACCGCGGATCACCATTTTGAACAAGCGGGATTCACCGCCCTGCTCTAATGAACCCCTCCCTCTCCCGATGAGGAGAATCCGACGGACGCCTTCGGGGCGCAAACGGCGATGGGCCGCACAAGTTCGCGGCCGGACTTCACCCGTGGCTACAGTCCTCGGCCCCGACGAGGCCAAAGGAACCCCGCCAAGAGGGCCACCCACCCAAGGCCGGACCCGCGTCGTTTTCCCTTGGAAAGAGATGCCCGGGCGGTTATAATCGAGACTCATCATTCCACCTCATTCGCAGGAGGGGACGGCCATGATGCGATCGAGCCGCTCACCAAGCGATCTCCGGACGAGTAGCGTGATTACCAGAACCGTAGCTCCGGCGGGGGGTCTCAAGGTGCGCGGCGCGCTGGTCCTGGGCGGTCTGTTGCTCGCCCCTCTCGCTCCGCCCGTGGCCCAGGCCGGCGACCCGGTGTGGATGGAGCGGGCGGGTGGCCCGAGTCTTCAGACTTGGGGGAGCGATTAAGGAACGACCTTATGGCATTCGCTTGCATCATCACGCGGTTGCAGATCACCGCCGCAACAGACGGGGTAATCAATCCCCCAGGTTCAAAGAACCTGGGCCACCCAGCCACTGAGCTCAAGGTTTGAGTGATGACGGAAAACGGCTCGCTACCAACAACTTATCGGAAAGGGTCGATTATGAATCGGACGACGAGATTCATTTCATGGTGCGGTTGCTTGGGAATCGTCCTGCTCGCGGTTTTGCCCATCCCGTGCGTGCTGGCCGACTCCTGCCCACCGGCCTGGACGCCGGGGTTTGGGCTGCCGGGGATGAACGACTCTGTCTGGGCCCTCACCGTCTTCGACGACGGGACCGGGCCGGCGTTGTACGCGGGGGGCGCTTTCACCGCGGCGGGAGACGTGCCGGCCAGCTACATCGCCAAGTGGAATGGCACGCAGTGGTCGGCCCTGGGCAGCGGGATGACCAACACGGTCCTCGCCCTCACCGTCTTCGACGACGGGACCGGGCCGGCGTTGTACGCGGGGGGCTATTTCACCACCGCAGGGGGCGTGCCGGCCAACCACATCGCCAAGTGGAACGGCACGCAGTGGTCGGCGCTGGGCAGCGGGATGAACGACCGGGTCTCCGCCCTCACCGTCTTCGACGAGGGGACCGGGCCGGCGTTGTACGCGGGGGGCTGGTTCACCACGGCGGGGGGCGTGCCGGCCAACCGGATCGCTAAGTGGAATGGCACGCAGTGGTCGGCCCTCGGCAGCGGGATGAACGGCTCTGTCCCCGCCCTCACCGTCTTAGACGAGGGGACCGGGCCGGCGTTGTACGCGGGGGGCGGGTTCACCACGGCGGGGGGCGTGCCGGCCAACTACATCGCCAAGTGGAATGGCACACAGTGGTCGGCGCTGGGTAGCGGGATGAACAACTGGCCCTACGCCCTCACCGTTTTTGACGACGGAACCGGGGGGGCGTTGTACGCGGGGGGCGTTTTCACTACGGCGGGGGGCGTGACTACCAACAACATCGCCAGGTGGGACGGCACGCAGTGGTCGGCCCTGGGCAGCGGGATGAACGGCCTGGCGGTCTACGCCCTCACCGTCTTCGACGAGGGGACCGGGCCGGCGTTGTACGCGGGGGGCTGGTTCACCACGGCGGGGGGCGTGCCGGCCAACAGGATCGCTAAGTGGAATGGCACGCAGTGGTCGGCCCTCGG
>JBGPAW010000101.1:0-10520 GCA_041480905.1 Phycisphaerae bacterium | reverse complement strand
CTTGGTGACGCTGCAGGATTCCGCCAGTGCCTCCACGGCGGTTCTGAGAGGCGTGCAGGCCTCGTCCACCCGGAGTCAGGAACTCGTCGGCGAACTCATCCAAAAGCAGCGAACCTGGTTGGCCTGGCTGGTCGTGGTGACGATGGCGGCGGCGTTGGGGGCTCTGGTATTGGCCGTGAACGCGCTGGTACGTCATTAGCGAACCAGACCGGTGCGTTTCGTCCCGGCGGTACCGGGACGAAACGCTACGAACTCTGAATCTGGAACTTTGAACTGCGATGGCCATGGCCTCCGAAGAACATATCGAGAACCAACCGAGCACGACGCCACATGGGCGTGTCTCGGGGGCGCGCCCGATGACCCCGAAAGAACTCATTGATCATCTTTTGGCGGGTATGGGTCGGTTCGACGCCTCCGACCTGCATTTGAAGGTCGGCTACCCACCGTATTACCGGGTTGCCGGACGTTTGCGCAAACGCAAGGAAGTCGAGCCCTTCCCCAACAGCGAGTTCATTGAACAGATGATGGAGACCCTGATCCCGCAGCAGCGCCGTCACGTGTTCGACGAGCGTGGGGCCCTGGACTTCTCCGCCAAAGGACCGACCGGCGACCGCTACCGCATCAACATCTTTCGCAGCGGCGGGGAGATGCACGCGGCCATCCGCCGCGTGCAGAGCAAGATCCCCTCGTTTGAGTGGCTCCAGCTCCCGCCGGTTTACAAGAAACTGACCGATGAGGCCACCGAGGGCCTGGTCCTGGTCAGCGGCGTCACCGGCAGCGGGAAATCGAGCACCTTGGCGGCGATGCTCCAGCACGTCAACGAAATCCACTCTATGCACATCATCACCATCGAGGACCCGATCGAGTACCAGTTCCACCCGGCCAAGTCGATCATCTCGCAGCGCGAAGTCGGCATCGACGTGCCCAGTTTTCCCGAGGCCCTCCGCTTCGTCGTGCGCGAAGATCCCGACTGCATCCTCATCGGCGAGCTGCGCGACAAGGAGACGATGGTCTCGGCCATCCAGGCCGCCGAGACCGGGCACCTGGTCTTCGGGTCGCTGCACTGCAGCGACATCCAGCAGTCCTTCGCCCGCATCCTGGAGTTCTTCGCGCGGGAGGAGCACGACTTTATTCGTTCGTCGCTGGCCAACAGCCTGCGCGCCATCCTCTGTCAACGCCTGTTGCCCGGCATCGCCGAGGGCACGCGCGTGCCGGCGACCGAGGTCTTGTTGACCAACTCCACGGTCAAGGAAAAGATCCGCCACGAAGAGGACTCCGACCTGCCGGCCATCATCGCCTCCTGCACCGAGGAAGGCATGCACGGCTTCACCCAGTCTCTGGCCGAACTGGTGGAGAAGGAGAAAGTCCACTACGACACGGCCATGGAGTTCGCGCCCAACCGCGACGCCCTGCAAAGCGAGATCAAGGGCATCAAAACCAGCGCTCAAGGCCTGGTCAGTCGCGTCCGTGGCAAATAGTTAGGATCCGTTCTCTTGGCCCAGGAGTGTTAAGGCCGATCAATGTTCTCGGTACCACCGTCAGTGCGAAACGGCGGTGACGGGCTCACCTGACGTGTCTTTGGCGCGGGCCGTCACCGGCGGCGTCGGTGTGCCGGGCGTTAACAGGTGGGGGGCGATCTCAAAACGCACGAACAACTGGTTGGTGCAGTCGGTGTGGGCGCCGGCCCAGCCCAACTTCAGCCACCGCTCCGACCAGGCCGTGTTGACCACCCGGTCCTCCTGGCCCGGCGGCGGCGTCAGGCCCACCAACCCGATGCTGTCCACGCCTCGTTTCTGGTCGATGGTGCCCACCACGCGCACGGTCTGCAATACGGTGTCATGCGGCGAGTAGTAAGTGTATATCTTGCCGGTCATGTGACGGAGGGCTTTGGTCATGTCGTAGTCGTGCGACAGCGACGAACCGAGTAACACCAGGTTGTGAATCCGCACGTCCGGCGGCAGGTTCTCGACGCCCCACGTGGCCACCCCGGTACCGGCGGACAGGGCGATGACGTTGATCGTGTTCTGGGGGTACCTCCGATGGTAGTTCGAGATCCGGTCGGCCAAGGCGGCGGCGCGGACGCGGGCCCCCGGGTAGTTCAATTGGTCCGCCAACGGGATGAACGTCATGGTCCAGACAAAGATCTCCACGTCCCCGCGATAACCGGCCTGAGCCATCCCCGCGGGGACTTCGGAGGCCCCAAAGCCCCAATTCCCGGCCCCATCGAGGTAGAAGGTCTTGCCAAACTTTTCAGCGGCCCCGCCGGTCGTGGTGGCCGCGCAGCCGCTGAATAGCCCTAGAGTCGAAACCGCCCCCAGCAGAAGCACCGCTCGTTTCATGTTCGCGTGGTCCTCTCGGTATTGGGCACCAGTTTAAGGCTCGGATTGAATCGGTCAACCGCACGCCCGGCTACCGCACAATTTTGGACAACGAACCTCGCCGCCGGTTAGCATGGCGTCTGGGTGAATTTTCTCGGCACCGCGCCGCGTTATGCGCCCGCCAAGAATTATAGGTGAACGACGCGCTTGGAACTTTGAACTGGGAAATCCGGGGTGTGGGTCAAGATTTGCGGGATTACGTGTGCGGAGGACGCCCGGCTCGCGTTTGAGGCTGGCGCGGACGCTATCGGGCTGAACTTCGTCGGCGGACGGCGGAGAATCACCGTCGATGACGCGGCGGCCGTTCTCGAGGTCGTGCCGAAGGAGCGTATGGCCGTGGGCTTGGTGACCCTTGGGCCAGAGGGCCTGGACACCGCGCTGAAGGCCCTTCTCACCGCTTGCCACGTTCAGCACGTCCAACTCTACGGCGACGTGTCGCCCCCGCAGATCGCTCGCCTGGTCCAGCAGGGTCGCCGGCCGCTCTTGGTCTGCCGGCTGGGAAAAGGGGACCCGGAACAGGCTCTGAACAGCGCCTTGGCCGGCCGGATGCCCAACGATCTGTTTGCTGTATTGCTCGACACCCACATGCCGGGTCAGCCGGGCGGGACCGGTAAGACCCTCGATTGGGCGGCGCTGGCTGATGCCCGTGTCCGCGGCGTGCTGGAGGGCCTGCCCCCGATCATTCTGGCCGGCGGGCTGAAACCGGGGAACGTCGCACGAGCGCTCGAGCTCGTCCGCCCCTGGGGCGTGGACGTGTCCTCGGGCGTGGAGCACCGCCCGGGCCGGAAGGATCCTCGGGCCGTTCGTGAGTTCATCCGTGCGGCCAAGGGCGCCCCGTGGTTTTGACGATAGAGCCGCGCCGGATTCGACTAAACGGTAGGTCGATGACCCACGCTACGAAACTCTGCACGCCACCCTCCCATGCCGCCCGACTTCGTTAGTGAACCCATTGTGCCGTTTCGTGGCACCTTCGACGCGCAGGCGATGAGCCGGGGTGAGCCGGGACTGCCGCGCGGTTTCACGTGGCGGGGCACGGCGTACGACGTTGTCGAACGGCTTGCCCGATGGAAGCACTCCAGCCGGGAGGGCGGCCGCGCCCAAGGCGAGCTGTACCTGCGCCGACATTACTACAGGCTCCGCATGTCCGACGGCAGCGTCTGGACCGTTTACTTCACGCGGCAGGCCTCACCCGGCGGATCGCCCAAGCGACGGTGGTTCTTGTACGGGCGAGATTGATGCCCGAAGGCGGTCTCCTGCCGGACGGTACGATGTCCGGCGAGGGTTTTGACCGCCAAGAAGACGACCACCGGCGCAGCTGACCGCCTACCTGTGCTCCGGACCGTGACCGGGGCTACGCCTCGTCGATCTCGTCCAGGGCTCTGAAGGGTTTGCCTTCCAGGTATTCTAACGAGGCTCCGCCGCCGGTGGACACGTGGGTGACCTTCTCGGCCAATCCGGCGGCCTCGACGGCAGCGGCGCTGTCGCCACCGCCGACGATCGTCACCGCCCCCTTGGCCGTCGCGTCGACCAGGGCGCGGGCGATGGCCAGCGTGCCCGCGTCGAACGGCTTGGTCTCAAACACGCCCATCGGGCCGTTCCACACGATGGTCTTGGCCTCGGCCAGTATCTTAGCGTACGCGGCGATGGTTTCAGGGCCGATGTCCAGGCCCATCAGGTCCGCCGGGATGGCACCCGCGCAGATCATGGTGGAGACGCCCTCGGCGATCTGGGTGGCGCAGACCGAGTCGATCGGCAGCACGAGCTTGTCGCCGGCCAGCTTTCGCAAGCGCTTGGCGTCCTCGAGACGATCTTGCTCGACCAGGCTCTTGCCCGTGCCGATCTCCGCAGCCGCGAAAAACGTGTAGGACATCGCCCCGCCGACCAGGATTCTGTCGCACTTGCCGGCCAAAGCCTCGATGACCTTGATTTTGTCGGACACCTTCGCTCCACCCAACACCGCGACGAACGGCCGCTTGGGGTTGGCCACCGCCTCGCCAAGGAACTGCAATTCCTTCTTGATAAGGAACCCGATGGCCCGTGGCTTGCTCTTCATCACGGCGGGCACGGTCAGCATGCTGGCGTTGTCGCGGTGACAGGTTCCGAAGGCATCATTCACGTAAACGTCCCCAAGCGCCGCGATCTGCCGCGCGAACTCGTCCTTGGCCTTGCGGAGGGCGGGGTTGTCCTTGGCTTTTTTATCCTCGATGGTTTCGGCCTTGTGGAACCGTAGGTTTTCGAGCAGACAGACCTCGCCGTCCTTCAAGCCTGAGACGACGGCCTCCACTTCGGGCCCCACGCATCCCGGAGCCAACGGCACCTTGCAGTCCAGTAAATCGCTCAACCGTTTGGCCACCGGCGCCAGGGTGTACTTTCGGTCTTTGGCCGGGTCCTCACCTTTGGGTCGGCCCAGGTGGCTCATCAGGATCAGCCGTCCGCCCCCGTCGATCAGCCGTCGCACCGTGGGCAGGGCCAACACGATCCGCCGGTCGTCGGTGATGTGGCCCTGGTCGTCTTGCGGGACGTTCAAATCCAACCGCACCAACACGCGCTTGCCGCACACCTCGAGGTCGGAAACGAGCTTTTTCGCCATGGCCCTATCCCCGCGTAGTTCCGCGTTCCAAATTCATAGTGGCGCAGTAGCCCATGTTCTGCAGGTCTGCACGCCGACCTGTCCTGTCAGGCCGCGTGGAAACGGAGCGCCTCTGTCTATCTCGCCACCAGTTTGATGAGGTCCACCGTGCGCATCGCGTAGCCCCATTCGTTGTCGTACCAGGCGATCACCTTGACCATGTTCCCGCCCTCCGCCGGCATGGTCATGGTGCTCAGGGCGTCGAAGATCGAGCTGGCCGGGTTGCCCACGACATCGGAACTGACAATCGGGTCCTCCGTGTATTCCAGGATGCCCTTGAGCCGCCCCTCGGCCGCCTTCTTGATCGCCGCGTTGACCTCCGCCGCGGTAACGGACTTGTTCAACATCGCGGTCAGGTCCACCAGCGAACCATCCGCTACGGGCACCCGGATGGCGAAGCCGTTCAGCTTGCCTTTCAATTCCGGCAGGACTTTGCCCACGGCTTTGGCTGCTCCCGTCGTGGTCGGGATGATGTTCATGGCCGCGTGACGGGCCCGGCGTGGGTCTTTGTGGATCTGGTCCGCCACCTGCTGGTCGTTGGTGTAGGCGTGGATGGTGGTCATCAGGCCTTCCTTGATCCCGAAGGACTCGTGCAGCACCTTGGCCACCGGCGCCAGGCAGTTGGTCGTGCAACTGGCGTTAGAGAAGCACTTCATGTCCGGCTTGATCTTGTCGTCGTTCACCCCGAACACCACGGTCAGGTCGGGCTCGTCCTTGGCCGGGGCGCTGAGGATGACTTTCTTCGCCCCGGCGGTGAGATGGTCGGCATAGCCGCCTTTCTCCGATTCGCGCTTGGTGAACACCCCGGTCGATTCCACCGCCACCACCACGCCCAGAGCGCCCCAGGGCAGCTTGGCCGGGCTCTTCTCGGACAACACTTTCACGGTCTTGCCGCTGACTTTCATTTCGTTGGGCGAGATCACGTCAATTTGGCCCTTGAAGCGTCCATGCACTGTGTCGTACTTGAGCAGCAACGCCAGGGCGTTGGCGTCGCTCAGGTCGTTGATGGCGGCGACCTCGAACTCGCCGGGGCGCTCCATCAGAGCGCGGAACACCAAACGCCCGATACGTCCGAATCCGTTGATGCCCACTCGAATCGCCATAGGTCATACTCCCCAAAATGCGGTTTGGTCCTGGTCCCCTCGACCATCCTTGATCGACGACGCCTGTTAGGCTAAGTCGCCCCGCCTCGACGGTCAAGGGTGCGAGGCGGGCCGTTACTGCTGTTCGATTTCCTTGGTCTTGGCGGCGGTGAGGGCGTCGATCTGGTCCTCGTGTTGTTTAGTGGCTTTCTGGATGCGGTCCTTGGCGGCCTTGGCTTCGTCCTCGGTCAACAAACCGTCTTTCTCCCGCCCGTCGATTTCCTTGTTCACGTCCCGCCGCACGTTGCGGACGGCGATCTTCTGGGCCTCCGCCATCTTCTTGACCTGTTGCACCATTTGTTTGCGGCGTTCGCCGGACAAAGCCGGGATCGGCAGCCGGATGGACTTGCCATCGGATTGCGGGGTGATGCCGATGTCGGAGGTGGAAATGCCCCGTTCGATGTCTTTGAGGGTGGCCGGGTCGAAGGGCTTGACCACCAGCAAGGAGGGTTCCGGAGCGGTGATGCTGGCGAGTTCGCGCAGTTCCATAGTGCTGCCGTAGGAGGGGACCTCGATCTTCAAGTGTTCGACCAGCCCCGGCGAGGCCCGTCCGGTGCGCACCCCGCGCAGCTCCTGCTTGAAGTATTCGATCGCCTTGTTCATGGCCGCTGCGCACTCTTTTTCAAAATCGCCCGCCATGGTCGTTCCTCCCTGCTGCGTGAACCCAGAGTCTAACGCCGGACGCGGTTCCCGCAACTTCCCGAAAAAGGGGAAGTCCGGTTGGGTGTGGCCACGAACTTCGGCAACCCGGGAGGGCGAGCCTCCTGCCGAGCCTAATTACCCGGCTCGGCAGGAGGCTCGCCCTCCCGATTTACCAAAACTTATGGCTACACCCGTCCGGTTTCCAGCCCGCTATCCTTCATCCGAGCTGATCCTCGTTGCTCCCGCAGTGCCCGGTTGCCGTACCGCCAGGAAAATACCCACCAGGATCAAAACGCCGCCCCACACCTGCAACGGCGTCACCCGCTCATGAAGCGCCACTCCGGCGAGCACGGTGGAGCCGATCGGCTCGCCGAGCACAAACACCGCCACCGTGGTGGCGCTCACATAGCGCAAAGCCCAATTGAGCGCTCCATGGCCCAACAACTGCGGCACCACCGCCAGCAGCACGAAATAAAGGTAGGTCGAGCCGTCGTATCCCGAAAAACGCCGCCCCGTGACCACGGTCGCCGCCACCAGCACCACCGCCGCGACCCCGTACACCGGCGTGAGGTAGGTCAGAATGTGGACCTCCCCCCGCACCCTCCGCCCGACCAGGAAATAGCACGACGCCATCACCGCACCGGCCAGCGCCATGACATCCCCATACAAAGGCGAGCCGCGGACCACCATCGGCGCGCTCCCTTCCGCCGCTAGGCCCGCCGTACCCGCGTCGGACAGGGCGATCAACCCCCCGCCGACCACCGCGATGACGATGCCCCCGACCAGACCCCGCGAGGGCTTCTCCCGGAACAGGAAGTACGAGGCGATGCTGATGAAGATCGGATTGGTCGTCACGATGACCACCGAGCTCAACACGGAAGTGTACTTGAGCGAGGTGATCCAAAAGAAGAAATGGGCCCCGAGAAAAACACCGGCCAGCCCCACGTAAAGGAGCTGGTCTCGGGACAGCTCGAACAAGTGGCGGCGGCGCACGCCCCACGCGATGGGCCCCAGCACCAGCGTGGCGATCCCCAGCCGCGCCGCGGCGATGACCACCGGGGCCGCGTCGCCGCACAGCTTGATGAGGACGGCAGCCGTCGAGATCGACAGCACCCCCACCGTCAGCACCCACGGCAACAACGGATGACGTTTCACCTCCGAAAGTCACCCGGATACCTCCGGCCGTCCGGCGCGGACGTGCCGGGCGGTTCCAGCGGTGGAGGGGGTGCTAGCGGATTGCCGACGAAATCCCGGTAGCATTGCAGCCACCGCTGGTAGTCGAGGAAGGTGACCGTCCCGTCGCCGTCGAGGTCGGCCTCGGCCAGGTACGCGGGCTGCCCCAGGCTGTGCCCGAAGGCGGCCACGAAGAGTCGGTAATCCTCGGCGTCCACGTCCAGGTCACCATCCAGATCGCCGCAGATTTCACATTCGTCCGGCACGCCATTCGTGTTCAGGTCCGCGCTGGTGCCCGCCCCGATGTCGCATTCGTCCAGCGTCCCGTTCCGGTTGCAATCGTACTCCGCCTGGGGCAACGTCTCCCCTCCGTTCACGCACAACTCGAAGTCGTCAAGCTTCAACGCCGTGTTGCCACCGCTCCCCAGCTCGTTGGAGACGGCTTGCACCCACAAGTAGTCCAGGCGACCGGCCCAAACCTCCAGCGGCGACACGGGCGGATCGAGGCGCGCCACCCCGTCGATGTACAACTGCACCGTGCCGGCCAGACGGTCCAGCACCACCTTGAAGTCGTAGCAGCGATTGAGGGCCAGCGTTACGCCGGTGTTGATGAATCCCGGCGCCGAGGGGTTCTTGACCAACACCTTCCCCCGCTGATCGGCCGGGACCCGCAGCGAGCCGGTCGAGGTGAGCTCGATCTCGATCACCGCCTTAACCAGCGCCGCGTCGTAAAGGAACAACTGCCAGTCGGTCTTGGGATTCAGGTATCCCTCCAGCCGCGGTTTGAAGCTCAACTCATACACGTGGGCGTTGGGCGGGAGCACGCCGTGGTCGGACTGGAAGTACTCGCTGACCACGTACCCCTCCTCCGGCGGCGTGGTCGTCACCGTCACTTGCACGGACCGGTCGGAGGCCCCCGCAAACTCACAACCGTACAGCCAGATCTTCGCCGTGTCGGCCGGGTTGACCCAAGCCACCCCGTCGCCGTCGAGGTCCACGCCGTTCATCGGCAACTGATAGGCCAGGCCCTGGAACCCGTTCCACAACGGGTAGCATCGTCTCGCGTCGCACTCGTCGGGAATGCCGTTCAGATTGCAGTCCCCACTCGTTCCGGCAGCGATGTCGCAATCGTCCCGCAAGCCGTTCGTGTTGCAGTCCATTTCGCACTCGTCGGGGATGCCGTTGCCGGTGCAGTCCGCGCTGGTCCCGGCGGCGATGTCGCAATCGTCCCGCACGCCGTTCTTGTTGCAGTCGGTTTCGCACTCGTCGGGGATGCCGTTGCCGGTGCAGTCCGCGCTGGTCCCGGCGGCAATGTCGCACTCGTCAGGGATGTCGTTGTGGTTGCAGTCCGCTTCGCACTCGTCGGGCACGCCATTGGGCTGGCAATCGCCGCTCGTGCCGACGGCGGTGTCGCAGTCGTCGGGGATGGCGTTGTCGTTGCAGTCGTTGCCGGCCAATTCGCACTCGTCGGGGATGGCGTCGCCGTTGCAGTCGTTGCCGGCCAATTCGCACTCGTCCGGGACGTGGTCGAGGTTGCAGTCCGCACTGGTGCCCAGCACGATATCGCACAGATCGCGCAGACCGTTCGTGTTGCAGTCCTCGGGTCCTTCGCAGACGTCCGGCGTACCGTTGCCGTTGCAGTCCACCAGCACCGCGAAGGTGTCAATGCCGTGCGCTCGGAAGCCGCGCACGATCTCGCAGGCGTGCGGCGTGCCGTTGCTCAGGTCCCCGTCATCGTCATCGGCCACCAGCGCCTCCACCTCCGTCAACGGGTAGGCGCTGTCTCCGCCCGACCCGCCCAGCGTGATCTGGGACCAGTCGGTGAACAATTGCTGGGCCACTGCCAGCGCCTCGGGATCACCCAGTGTGGCCTGCAACTCCTGCCGGATGTCCCACCAGCAACCCGCCAGCACCTGTCCGCAATAATGAATCTCCCCCTCGCAGGGGTACTGCTGGTTGGCCAGCTCGATGTCGCGAACGAACGTCCCCGGCCCGCGCCACTCGCGCCCCATCACCGGATCATCGTAGATCAGCAACCCGACCGAATCGCCGAATCCTTCCCCGAACGCCCCCTGCCCCAGACCGAGCTGATTCACGATGAAGTGACCGTACTCGTGCGCCACCACGTTTCCATAAGCGGTGTTCGGACATACCTCTCCCGCATAGAAGAACACGATGTAGTGGTAGCCTGAGTTATTCATGTAAAACGCGTTGCAGGTATCCACATAATTGACGACGCAATAGACCGGGAAGTCCAACCCGACAAAGTCGGGTTGGCGTGCTTTGTAAAAATCGTGCGCCGTATTCGTCCGCACGAAACCGTTCACCACGGCGGTCGGGAATTCCGCGGGCGCAGGGTTGAACAGGAAATCGAGGCTGGCCGGCGGTGACACGGTCTCGCTGAGGTGCAAGGTGTCGAGGGTCGAGTAGTCGATGGCATACACCCACTCCCCGACCAGGAAAGCCTGCACCAGGACCGGGCTGGTGTCGCCAAACGACAACACGTAATCGCCGCTTCCGTCCGTCAAGGTTGCGGGACCGTTCTCCACCCCCACT
>JBGPAW010000100.1:0-10526 GCA_041480905.1 Phycisphaerae bacterium | reverse complement strand
GGGCAGGTGATTCACCTGCCTGCGCTGTACGCCGCCGCGTTTCGGCGGCGGGGGCTGTTTGCCTGTGCCCCCTGCACGCGATATAATTGATAAGGGCGACGCGATGAGTGATGCTCTGGTACGCATCAAGCGAGCCGTCCTGGCAGGTCGGTACGCGTTCAGCGAAAAGGCCCGCATGGAAATGGAGCTTGACGGGCTGACCGAATTGGACATCGTCGAGTCGATCGCTAATGCGGTGGCCATCTTCAAGCGGATTCGCTCGACGAGTCCGTTCCGCAAGCGCGCGAAGCAGTACCTGTACGTCATTCAGAGCACGAACCTGCGTGGGGTACCCATTTACTCGAAGGGACGCCTGGCTGGCGAGACCGGTGCGGAAGTTTACTACTTCCTTGTTTCCGCCAAAAGAGCCGAATAATAGGAAGCGGACCTATGTTGGAAATCAAGAGTTGCCCATCCTGCGGGAGCCGACGGATCAAGCGCGTTCGCCAGGACTGGACCGGTAAGTTCCGCAACCGGTCCTATAGCGTGCCCAACCTTGCGTTCTACGAGTGCCCCAAGTGCGGCGGGCGGGTCTACGATCGCGAGGCCATGCGCCGCATCGAGTCTTACTCCCCGGCCTACTCGCGGCACCGCAAGGGCCGGCGCGTGGGTTGAGCCCGGCCCGGCGTCCATGCACATGGCCGGTGGGTCGCCCGCGAAAGACGACCAAACCCGGTACCCCCAAACCGGATGGAAACGAGGTGTAGAAATAGGTGACTGTCCCCTGTTTCCCCCTGTTTCCCCCTTGGTCCGCCGCACCGGCTGGCCGCAATGCCCGCAGCGGGCAAGCCGGCCGGCCACCGCCTCGATCTCGGCCACCACCCGCCCTTCGCCCTCCTCGACCCGCTCCACGTAATGACAGGACAACCCCAACCACCTGCGGATACAATGCTCCAGACGCATCGGACTTGCTCCTTCCTCTGTGCCCCTGCAAAAACACAAAGGCATCGCAAGTATCCGATGCGTCAACTACTTATGAACCCCCCTGTCCCCCGGTGCGCTTTCGGGCGAGGAACCGAAAAAGAGCTGACCGCGGGGCAGCGCGGCAAACTCAACGGGGACAATCTACCCAACTTGGTGGCATTCGACAGTGTTCCCGCTTGCACGCCGACGTTGAGACACCAAGAGGCGAGTGTGTTCCGCGTCATCGCCTTGTTCCTGGGCTGGTGTCAAGGTTACCGACCGATGGTAATCCAGGAATTCTTCTCTTCCGTTCGCTCAATCCACGCCCGGCAGGAAAAAGCCACAACGGTAACCAGTGACGATATGATCGGGATGAGGACGGTCGGCAATTGTAGCCAGTAGAGCCAGCGGTCAACCCTTCTCCAACGATCTAGACTCCGTATTTCCGCATTTGCTTTCTCGATATCTCTCGTTACTTCCGCCAGCAACGGTACTTCGCCGGACTGTACAACGCCGGACCATTTCTGAAGAAGGCCGCGGAAGCGCCTAATACTCGGGTGTTCCCGCAATCTCAGTACGTCATCGATTGATTCCACTACGGGCGCATAGTGCAACTTGTTATGCATGGCAATGCGACATACGCGATACGCAGCTTCAGCATTGGCAGGAGTAGAGGACAGGTCGAAGCGCCCCGATTCAGTCATAAATCGGCTCAACAAGGGCTCGGAAAAGGAGACGGAGTGAAGCAGTGATGTCCAGAAATTAAGAACTTCGTGGAGGCTTCCAAGAATCGCGACCACCACATGCGGCACCGTCTTCATTCCGCCGTCCAACTCCTTGGCGACCTTCACAATCATATCCACTGCCAACTCGCGGTTCGGAAGATCAGATTCGCTGATCGCGCCCGGATCAACGATAAGTTTACTGAATGTGTCCTGACGAAGCTTCCAGAAATCTACGTCCGCCTCAGCAGCGAGAATGAGCGCGTCGTAACCCCGCGAACTGGCACGATATGGGAGGGTCACGAGTCCAATACGGCGGAGCAGTAAGTTGTTGCGCCGATGGATATGTCGGATTACCATCGGCTTTACTTCACGGACAAAGCCAGTCGGAACCTGTGCGCTACCCGGAAAATCAAACACTTGCCCGGCCGCTAGTTCCAGCCCTAACAAGCCGGTTTGCCTGAGCTGGCGGGTGTTGAGAGCCACGGGAACGCCGAATAGATCAACTCGATCGGACAACAATGCCATCTCAAGGGCGCGACTTTGCAGTCGTTTCGACGCCCGCGAATCGAGAAAAAGATCATGGTACGCCCGTCCTGATGCTTCGCTATAACCCTCGAAATGAGCTAGACCGCCGTCAACGGCTGCGCCAAGTAGAGCCGTGGTGTAACTTTCATCGAGTACTAGCCGTGCGTATTCGTCGCGGTCTGTCATGTTGTAGGTTCCGCGGGGGGTTACTACTGGTTACTACTGGTACTACTGGGTACTACTGGTCCTACGGGGGACAGTCACGTGTTTTCAAGTATTGTCACACCATCCTGGCACCTCTTCACCCGCTTTCGCCGGGTGTGACGGGCTGCGGGTCGCGCCTTCCGCTGGCAACCCACCGGGAACGGGCGCAGCCGGCACCGGAGCAGGTTTCCAGCTTACTCAACCGCGCGTCCCGCGCCAACGGGCACGAACCGAAAACGGCCCAGGAACAGCACGGTTCTGCACAGCGTCGGCGGCCCATCTTCCAGGCCGAAGGCCTGGGCCTGCAATAGCCGGGGGCCTGCCCGCCCTGACTGCCGGCAGGCAGGCGCCAGGCGGGCAGCGCCCCCGGTTGCGCCGATCACAGGCGTGGCTGGATCGCCGCAAAGTCTTCGAGGTCGACGTCCTGGTCGTACTCCACGTCGAACACCTCGCACCCCGAATCGTACGGGCCGGCGGTCGGGCCGGTCATGCAGTCCGCCCAATGGGCAAAGTCGGTCAGGTCAACCGACTGGTCGCAATTAAAGTCTCCGAGGCCAAACTCAAACGCCCCCATGTCCACCCGGTCGCAGAGCATCCGGGCGTGACCATCCAGATCGGTGTCGCCGACGAGAGGCTCGCCTTCCGGGTCACCGGTGTTGATGCAGGGCGAACCGGGCGACGGCCGCAAGTCCTCCAGCAGCGGATCCAAGTTGATGTTGCCGACTCCCGGCCAGAACTGCTGCACGTTCGAGTAGCTTACGGAGGCGCCCGCCGTTCCGGCATTGACCAGCTCATCTCCGCCGTTGCGCACGATGGAACTGCTGATGGTAACGTGGCTGCTGCCCTCGTTGTACACTGCGGAGGCGATGTTGGCATAGTTGTCCAGCAGCGTGCAGTTGATCACCGTGGTCTGCGCGCTGCCGCTGTTGGCCAGCGCCCCGCCATAGCTGAGCCAGGGATACATAGCGACGCCCCGGTTGCCCCACAACGTGCAGTTGACCAGGGTGGGCTGGCTGTCCTCGCTGTTGTTCATGGCGCCGCCATAGGCATGCCAGCCGGCGAAGAGCGTGTCGTTTCGATTCCACTCGAACCGGCAACGGGAGAACAGCGGCCGGCTCTGCCCGCCGTTGGCCACGGCGCCGCCCGTGTAGCGGGCATGATTGAACTCGAAGCGACAATCGAGAAACGTCGGGCGGCTGTCCCAGTTGCGCACTGCGCCTCCGGCGCTCCCGGCAGTGTTGTCGGCGAAGAGGCAATCGACGACTGTCGCCCCGGGCTGGCCGGGCATGGCGATGTTGTACATTCCCGCGCCGGACGCACCGGCGGCATTGTCCGAGAACGTGCATCTCGTCAGGGCCGGGGCACCGCCGTCGTTGAACATCCCGGCCCCATACTGAGCTGCGTTGTCGCGGAGGGTGCAATCGCGCATCGTCGGCCCGCCGCCGTAAACGTACATCCCCGCGCCCGCGTCGCGTGGGTGCGAGCCATTGGCGTTCCCTCCCGACACCGTGAAGCCGTCCAGAACGGCAGACGCGTCCGCGTTCGTGGCGATCACGACGTGGTAACAATTGTCGCCCACCGAACCGGAAACACCGATGTCACCGCTGAGCACGGTCTCGTGAAGCCGAACGTCCCGCTCGTCGGGGCTGCCGGCCCCGCAGCCGGCGTACCCGCCTTCCAGGTTCACCCCGCCCACTAACCCGAACGAAGCGTCGCGCGGGTCGGCCCGGGCGGACGGGTCCGGCAGGTAAACGCCTCCCGCCACGCGAATGACGGTCTGTGGGCCCGCGACCGCGAGCGCCTGATACAGATCGACATAGGCGTGGCACCAATCGGAGCCGTCATGCGGCCACTGGTCCGCCTGCCGATCGACGTAGATGACGTTCTGCGCGTTGGCCGCACCGGTGATCAAACCAAGCAGTAGCACTGCAAGCGTGACCTGATGCCCCATTGTCCAGCTCTCCTCTCGTCAACGCGGGTCCGCGGAACACGTTATGCAGCATAGCAGATTCTCTTGGGGATTTCGAGTCGTGCATGCCGGCTGCGGCGGGCTGCGTTTTCCGCCTTCCGCGATCGACCCATCGGCAACGGGTGCAGGCGGCGTCCGAGCCGCCTCTACCGACTCCTTGAGCCGCCGCCCCCGCGGCCGTTCACGCCGTCCCGGCCGAGCAAAAGTTCCAGAATCAGCAGAGCAATGATCATGCGCAGCACCTGGTTGTTCTGCAGGTCGATGCCGAACGTACCCAGGAAGGCGTCCACCTGAGAGTGTACCTGGGTGATGTGGGCCAGGCTCGACTGTCCCATCACCGCCTGGGCCGAAATGGAGCCTGACGAGCCCAGGGTTGCGGTTTCATCCGTTGCCGGGGTCTGCCGGGCGGGTGTGAACAGAGCAGGGGTGATGCCGTCGAGCGCTCCGCCGATCGGGTTGATGGGTCCCATAACTTCCTCCTCCTCTCCTCGCGCGGGATGCCTGGGCACACCTGCATTCGGGGCGCCGCCCACAAGGGGCGACGCTACATCAGCTTACGCGCGTCCGGCCGCTCCCCTGGTCCAGCCGGTCCCCCTTTGGGAGTGAAGCAACCCCCGCACCCGCGTGTTCGGAGAAAGGGCTCCGAGCGGTAAGCGAGGCGGTGACAGGATGTTGCGGCGTGCGGGCCGCCTGTATCGCCTGGGGCGCCGGTATCGGCGAGTCGTTTTGCCGTACGCGGCTATCGGACGGGCCCTGCAACACAACCGGCAACTATTGTCGTCACATGAGGTTAGCGCCAGCATGTCGCGTTGCCTCCCTTCAACATCCTTCACCCCGCCGATCTTGCCCAGGGTAAACGGCTGCTCGCCTTGGTGAACGGTCGTGTCAGGTTGACACGCCTGGGGGGGGCATTAAGATGCAGTCGGGTATGCCCGAGGCATCATGGATAGCGCGACCTGTGATACGATCCTGACCGCGTTGACCCCGGCGAAGATCAACCTCGCCCTCCTGATCCATGGACGGCGCGAGGATGGGTACCACACCTTAACGTCTTTGGTGACCGGGGTCGAACTGTTCGACGAGATCACCTTCGCTCCGGCGGAGTGTCCGGGCGTGCGCCTAGCGTGCGATGATCCTGCCGTACCGGAGGATGAACGCAATCTGGTGGTCCAAGCGGCGGTGTCCTTGGCTGAACGGGTAGGCTGGGTACGCGGGGTAACCATTAAGCTCCGCAAGCGGATCCCCGTGGGTGCCGGGCTCGGCGGCGGGAGCAGCGATTGTGCCACGGCGCTACGTACGCTGAATCGCCTCTGGGATGCAGGATTATCGGACGTCGAATTGGGCCAGTTGGGCGCCCAACTCGGCTCGGACGTCCCGCTGTTCTTCCATCTGCCGTCGGCCGTCATCACCGGGCGGGGCGAGCAGGTGCAGCCGGTGACGCTGCGTTGGTCCGGGTGGGTGGTGCTGGCCTTGGGGGGGTGGACGGTGTCCACCCGCGCGGTTTACGCGAATTGGCGTGAAGCGGACCGGAGCGGACGCGATTACAATGTAGTGGACGCCTTGCCGGCCTGCGGGACCGCGGCGGAACTAAGTCCTCTGCTGGTGAACGAGTTGGAGCCGGCGGTGTTTCGGACGGTGCCCGCCGTGCGGCAGTTCCACGCGGGGTTGGTGGAGTGGACGGGGCACGCGTGGCGGATCAGTGGGGCCGGCTCGACGGCGTTCGCGTTGTTTGACCGGGAAACCGAGGCGCGGGGTATGGCCGCGACCGTCCGCGAAAAAAAGTTGACCCAACGAGTGGTCGTTGTACGAAATCTCAGCAGGTAGATCAGCAACTTTGCGAGGAGACCGCAACATGAATATTTCCGAAATCCGCGTCAAACTGGTGGGGAACCCCAAGGAGCGTCTGAAGGCGGTGTGCAGCGTGACCTTTGGCGGCGAGTTTGTGGTTCGGGACTTGAAGGTCATCGAGGGCACGTCGGGGCTGTTCGTGGCCATGCCCTCGCGGAAGCTGGCCGACCACTGCCCCAAGTGCCGAACCAAGAACCATCTGCGGGCGCGGTTCTGCAACGAATGCGGGCAGAAGCTCGACGAACGGCGTGCCGACCGCGTCCGCGGGGGGCGGGCGCGGTTGCACGCGGACATCGCCCACCCGATCAACTCGGAGTGCCGCAACCACATGCAATCTAAAGTGGTGGAGGCCTATCAGGAGGAACTCGAACGGTCGAAGCAGCCGGGCTACCAGCCCGCGGCGTACGATGAGCTGGAGAGCGATTCCGGCAATGAGTACGACGATCTCGTCGCGGACTTGAAGAAAGACGCCCAGGGGCGCCGCCCGGAGCGCGCCCAGCGCGAGGAAAGAGTCCCCCCCGACACCGGCGAGCCGGAAGCGATCCCCGACACGGACCGGGCGGTGGAGCGGGCCAGTGAACCCGCGGGGCCACCAGCTAAGTCGGTGTCCTCACCGGCACCCTCCCCTGCCACCGGAGGTGATGCCGAATTCGGGGCAGGAATCTTGTAGGTTGGCGGTCCGGGTGAGTCCCGGCACACGGGGAGGAACCGTGGGGGAGCCTTCTTTGCGTCGCCCGTGGAACCTGCGTTACCGTGCTTGGCGGCGGTAGTAGTCGCCGAGGATGGCGGCGACTTCCGGCCGGGCGAATTCCTCCGGCAGAGGTCGTCCCGCGGCGAGCAGCTCTCGCACCTTCGTGCCCGAGAGCATCAGGTAATCCTCCGGCTGGTGGTCGGGGCAGTCGCGCATCATGACGATTTCGTTAAGCTTCTTGGACCAAGCCGTGTGGTCGGCGCGGAAGATCTCGATCTCCAGGGCGTCGGAGGGGATCTCGTCGAAGACGGCCTGGGCGTCGAACGGCCCATAGTAGCTCCCGACACCGGCGTGGTCCCGTCCGACGATCAGGTGCGTACAACCGCAGTTCTGGCGGAAAATGGCGTGCAGCACCGCCTCGCGTGGTCCGGCATAGAGCATATCAAACCCGTAACCGGCGATTAAGACCGTCTCGGGCGGGAAGTACAGTTCGACCATCTTGCGGATGCAGGCGTCGCGCACGTCCGCGGGAATGTCCCCCTCCTTCAGCCTGCCCAACAGCATGTGGATAAGGATGCCGTCCGCCCGGACCGCCTCCTTGGC
The DNA here is from genome assembly GCA_041480905.1 of Phycisphaerae bacterium. GTDB lineage: Bacteria > Planctomycetota > Phycisphaerae > UBA1845 > UBA1845 > JAAEQG01. Next base: position 3,019 of record JBGPAW010000100.1, on the reverse strand, counting down.
CATCTTGCACAGTTCCTCGTGGGCCCGGTGCATGGGGTTGCGGGTCTGAAACGCCACCACCGTCTCCCAGCCGAGCGCGGCGATTTCGTCCCGGATTTGCCAGGCGGTGCGGAAGGTGTCGGGGAACTCCTCGGCGAAGTAAGAGAAATCGAGCACCCGAATCGGGCCGGACAGTGCCACGTTGCCCGCTGAGGTAAAGGCCGCCACGCCGGGGTGGGCGGGGTCTTGGGTGCGGAAGGTGTTCTCCACCAGGGTGGTCATTGGCTCGTCCGCGATGGTCTCGATCCCGGCCACCTCCATCACCGCCAGGACCGGGTTCCCCTCCACGTTCGGGTCGCGTAAGGCGATGCGCCGGGCCTTGCGGATTTCGGGTGTCACCTGCTCGGCTCGGACCACGTTCAAGATGGGTACCGGCCAGAACAGCCCGTCGGGAAGAGTCATCATCTCAGCCACGCTGAGGGCTTCCTCCAGGTTCATGTAACCGGTCAGCGGGTTGAAATAACCGCAGCCGAGCATGACGGCATTGGCGGCGGCGGCCGAGCAGACCACCAGTCCGGGCAGACTTTGGGCTTCCTTGAGCAAGGCCGAGCGTTGGGCGTCGTCGGCGACATAGAGCGGCTTGAGCCTGTCCGTTCCGTGGGGTTTGATCATGTCAAGGTTCCTTAGTCCGCGATCCACAATCGGTAAAGTCCGGAAATCCTAGCGATTCGCCCAGGTCAAGTCCAGCAACGACTCGTTCGACGCGCCGGGGTAACGCCGCCCGTCGGGTCTCAATGGCCGCGCGTGGCGGACGATGTGGCGCGGCCTCGTTGGATCAGGCGCTGATGGTACGGAGCCATTCCACGCGGGGGGCGTCGCCCCACAGCAGCTCCAGGTCGTAGTATTCCCGCAGCTCCGGGGTGAACAGATGAATCACCACGTCCACATAGTCCAGGAGCATCCACGTGGCGGTCTCGTAGCCCGCGGTCCCGTAGGGTCGGTCGCCGATCCGCGCGCCGTAAACCTGGATGGCGTCGAAGACGGCCCGCATCTGGCGATCCGAGGTCCCCGAGCCGATCACGAAGTAGTCCGTCACCGAGCTGAGGCCCCGAAGATCGAGAATCACTACGTCCTCCGCCTGACGCTCGGCGGCGATGCGCGCCGTCTCGATGGCGAACTTTCGTGCGTCGTCCCGCGGTATAGTCATTCGGCGGCGGCCTCAAACTGACGCATCTCCGCGGTTTCACGTTTCGACTGCCACACCGCCCAGGCCAATCCGGCAATCGCGACCCCAATCACGCCCCAGAACATCAGGTCGTTGCTCTTCGGCACCACCTCGACGTTGAGCCCGCGCAGCTTGCCGATCACCTCGCCGTCATAGGGCAGGATCAGACCGATAATCAGCAGGCTGACCATGTTCATCACTTTAATCAGGGGGTTGATGGCTGGTCCGGCGGTGTCCTTCAGGGGATCGCCGACGGTATCGCCCGTGATGCTGGCTTTGTGTCGCTCGCTGCCCTTGCCGGTGTTGGCCTCGAAGTCGATCGGCTCGTCCTCGATGGTCTTCTTGGCGTTGTCCCAGGCCCCGCCGGCATTGGCCATGAAGACGGCCAGGAGCTGACCGACGACGATCATGCCACCCAGGAAGCCGGCGAGCGCGATCACGCCCAGACCAAAACCCACCAGCAGGGGCACGAGGATGGCCAGCAGCCCCGGGCCGATCAACTCCTTCTGCGCCGACGCCGTGCAGATATCTACGACCCGACCGTAATCCGGCTTCTTGGTGCCTTCCCAGATGGCCTTGTCCCGGAACTGGAGCCGGCACTCCTTGACGATGAGGTGCGCCGCCCGTCCCACCGCCCGAATGGTCATCGAACTAAACAGGAACGGGACGGCCCCACCGATCAGCATGCCGATAAACAGCTTCGGATTGGAGATGGTGAGCATCGAAGCCACGGTATCGTAGACGTCGCGGCTGACGTTACCCATCTCCCCGCCTCCGCCGGAGCCCACCGATACGATGAAGCTGTTGAACAACGAAACCGCGGCGATGACCGCCGAACCGATGGCGATGCCTTTGGTGATGGCCTTGGTGGTGTTGCCCACCGCATCGAGATCGGCCAGGATTTGACGGGCTTCTTTGTACTGGGCCTCGCCCATTTCCTTCCGGTCGTAGCCCATCTCCCCGATGCCGTTGGCGTTGTCGGCCACCGGCCCGAACACGTCCATCGAAATGGTGTTGCCGGTGAGCGTGAGCATGCCGATACCGCACATCGCCACCCCGAACGCTACAAACGTCGCGTTGGTGCCGGTGTAGATCAGCACGCTGGAGATGATCGCCCCGGCAATGATGAGCACCGCCCAGACCGTGCTCTCATACCCGACGGCGAAGCCCTGGATGATGTTCGTGGCATGCCCGGTGTGGCAGGCCTGCGCCAGGCTCTTGACCGGCTTGTATTCCGTGCCGGTGAAATACTCGGTACATTTGTTCAAGGCGACCGCCAGGAGGATGCCGACCAGGCAGGTCCAGGCCGGCCGCATATCCAATCCTTCGATACCCAAGTCCGCCCAAGTCGGCAGATTCGTAATGTACGGTTTGATGTGCTCGTAGTTGGGATACGTCTGCGGATCGAACCGCAGGTAGAAGAAACCCAGGATCAGAAAACCGATGATGCTGATGGCCGACCCGATTACAAAGCCCCGATTGACGCTCTTCATGGCTTGGGCGGCGGCCCCCTTGTCGCCCGCCCGGACGCTATACGTACTGATGATGCTGGCGATGACGCCGATGGCACGGACCAAGAGCGGGAAGATCACGCCCTTGTGTCCGAAGCTGGCGATGCCCAGGATCATGGCGGCCACGATGGTCACTTCGTAGCTTTCAAAGATGTCGGCGGCCATACCGGCACAGTCGCCCACGTTGTCGCCCACGTTATCGGCGATGGTGGCGGCGTTGCGGGGATCGTCCTCGGGAATGCCGGCTTCGAGTTTGCCCACCAGGTCGGCGCCGACGTCGGCGGCCTTAGTGTAAATACCGCCG
>JBGPAW010000099.1:0-10551 GCA_041480905.1 Phycisphaerae bacterium | reverse complement strand
GGCAACGTGAAGGTCCTGGAGCACGGCAAGAACGAGACGAGCATCGGCCCGGTGAAGCAATCGGCCGATTGGACGCTGATGCCGGTGAACGCCCGGCGCCGGTTCAAGCATCTGGTGGAGGTGGAAGGCAAGCTGCAGACGATGGCCAACGACTCGACGCACAACGTGTTGAAGTTGGCGGGGGGGCGGGGGATCATCTGCTCGGGGATTGCCTATGGCTACGTGATGGAGAACGTGGGTCCGGCGACGGACTTCTCCATCCTGAAGATCACGCACTACCCGCTGCCGGTCAAGAAAATCCAGCAGTTCGTCGAGCACTGCGACGAGATCACGGTGATCGAGGACGGGTACCCGTTCATCGAAGGCCAATTGCGGGGCGTTCTCGGAGTGTCCGGCAAGACGGTCAACGGCAAGCACAGCGGACACCTGCCTCCTACCGGGGAGTTGACGCCGGATATCGTGCGGACGGCACTGGGCTGGGAAGGCTACGCCGCGCGCGAGCGTGAGGCGGGTCTGGGCAGTCGCCCACCGCGGCTGTGCCACGGCTGCCCGCACATCGACACCTACCACGCCTTGACCGAGGCCCTCAAGCCGTATCCTCAGGCGGTGGTGTTCAGCGACATCGGCTGCTACACGCTGGGGGCGTTGCCGCCCTTCGGGGCGATTCACACGTGCGTGGACATGGGAGCTTCGATCGGGATGGCCCGGGGGGCGGCCCTGGCGGGCGTGCGCCCCTCGTGTGCGGTGATCGGCGACTCGACGTTCACCCACTCGGGGCTGACCCCGCTGCTGGGAGCGGCCCATGACAACACCGACATGACCGTGTTCATCCTGGACAACTCGACCGTGGGCATGACTGGCGGCCAAGAGACCCTGACCACGGGCGAGGCGTTCATCTCGCTGGTGCGCGGTCTGGGCGTGGACCCCAACCACCTGCGGACCATCATCCCGCTGCCCAAAGCCCAGGAGGAAAACGTGCGTATCATCCGCGAGGAGATCGACTACAAGGGCCTGTCGGTCATCATCTCGGCGCGGGCGTGCATCCAGATCAGGAAAGAGGGGGCGAAGACATGATCAAGAACGTCGTTCTGGCCGGGGTGGGCGGACAGGGCATCCTGTCCATCGCCTATTGCATCTGCAAGGCGGCACTCGACCGCGACTACCAGATCAAACAGTCCGAAGTCCACGGGATGGCGCAGCGCGGCGGCAACGTGGAAAGCCACGTGCGTTTCTCCGACGCGAGCATTCCCGGTCCGCTGATCCCCAAGGGGCAGGCCGACCTGATCGTCGCCGTCGAGCCGCTGGAGGCCTTGCGGCACGAAGACTACCTGCGACCCGACGGGTGCATGGTCAGCAGCATCACGCCGCTGGTGAACTTCGACGATTATCCCGAGCCGCACACGCTGCTGGCGCGGATCGCCCGGGTGGCGGACCACGTGCTGCTGAATAGCAAGCACCTGGCCAAGGCGGCCGGCAACGCCCGGGTGGAGAACATCATCATCCTCGGGGCGGCCAGCGAACGGCTGGGTCTGCGCCTGAGTGAGTTCGACAAGGTGCTCGAAGAGTTGTTCTGCGCCAAGGGCGAGCGGGTGGTGGAAGCGAACCAGCGGGCCTTGCGTATCGGCCGCCGCGCCGCCGAGCTGTACCGCGGCGGTCTGGCCGAAGGACAAACGCCCGAGGCGGTGCTGGCCCACATCGAGCAACTGCCGGCGGAAGCGTTCACCTCCGAGACGACCGTGCCCGCGTCCGCGCGTCCCTGACCGGCGGGAAAGCAAAGAGGGTCCGCGAGCGCAGACCCTACGCGGGTGCATGCCCGAGGCGAAGGTTGGGTGCAAGGCTTTCAGCCTTGGAGGTGGTGAGCGACTCTCCACCGGGGGCGTTGCCCGCCTGCCGCCTGCCGGTCGGCAGACAGGGCGGGCAGGCCCCCGGCTATTGCCGTTGCAGGCCTTTGGCCTGAAAGAGGCGTCGCAAACGCCGTGCCGAACATTATTGGGACGTTCTGATTTTATGCGGGCGGGGGCTTCTGCGGCGGTATCGGCGGTGTCCGGTGTCCCACGGGGCAGTTCTGTCGGTTCGAGACCGGCATTTGCGGGGAGGGCGATCAATCCGGCACCTGCACGCCTACTCCCGAGGTCTGTACGGAAATCTACGCCCCGGCCTGCGGGTGCGATCGGCAGACCTACGGAAATGAGTGTTTCGCCTGGGCCGCCGGCCTCAGCGTCGACCACGCCGGCGAATGCGCGGCGGAGTGATTCCTCCAACGAGCCGTCTCCTGGGGCCTGCGCAGGGCCGCTCGTGCTTTTTCACGCCCCGAGTGGGCCTCCCGGCTTGCCTTGGCAGAATCATGCAACCTATGATTCATTAGGTGCGAGAATCGCCGTACGATATCATTATTCTCATTCTGTTCTTTTCGGGAGGTTACGACGTGTTCAAGAAAAGGAGCGCTCAGGGGATCGGATTGTTGGCCTTGATGTCCACATGGGCCGGTATGGTCTGGGCGGGGCCGCGGGAGACAGTAGCACCTACGGTGCCTGGGGCGACGGCATCGGTGGCGGCGCTGACCCCTCACAGTATTACTGAACAGCTCGCCGTCATCCGGGCCGCCTCGCCCCGCAACGTGCTGATCGTCGATTGCCACGGCAATTACGATTACGATACCATCCAAGGCGCCATCGGCGCCTCCGCGGACGGCGACGTGATCGTGGTCCTGCCCAACACCTGTACGCCGGAGGGGGTGTATTTCGAGAACATCAACTTCCTGGGCAAGGCCATCGCCGTCCAAAGCCTGATACCCACCAACCCCGCCGTCGTCGCGGCGACGATCATCGACGGTAACGCCGCGGGCACCGTGGTGACCTTCACCTCCGGCGAAGGCCCAGATTCGATCCTCGACGGCCTGACCATCCGCAACGGTGCCGCCCAGGAGGGCGGCGGGATCCGTTGCGTTTCGGCCAGCCCGTCGCTGCATAACTGCATGATCAGTCAAAACGGTGCCTACACCGGGGGCGGGATGTTCGCGCTCAATGGGAATCCGACCCTGATCACCTTGACCTTCGCTGCGAATGTCGTGTGGGGTGACGGCCTGGATTGGAGAGGCGGCGGTGGAATGTACAGTGAAAACAGCAATCCAACCATGGTAGACTGCACTTTCACTGGCAACTTAGCCGATGACGGCGACCCCTTCACCAACGGCAAAGGCGGCGGACTAAGCAGCAGAAACGGTGACCCGATGTTGGTCAATTGTACGTTCATCGGCAACCGGGCCGGCTCGAGCGGCGGGGGTGTCTCTTTCAGCAGCGCTTCGAGCGGTGCCATCTTTGCGAACTGCCTCTTCCTTCGAAACTCAGCCGATTTCGGCGGGGGGATGTATACCAGCGGTCTCCATCCCCTGGGTGCCGTGACCAACTGTACATTCGTCCACAACTGCGCGGAAACCCTCGGCGGCGGGATGTACACCGACGGGCACAGTCCGACGTTGACAAACTGCCTTTTCTGGGCGAACACATCTGGGTCGACCTGGGAAGACTGCGCCCAACTCTGCTCGTACGGTGAGTACCCCGTCGTGAACTACAGTTGCCTGCAGGGGTGGTCGGGGATCGTTCCTGGACGAGGGAACATCCGTGGCGACCCACGATTTTTGAACGCCGCGGCGGATGATTATCGGCTACAGACGCACTCTCCGTGCATCGACGCCGGCACCAATGGAACTTTGCCCCGAGACACGCTCGACCTGAACGGTAACGGCGACACAGAGGAACCCCTTCCGTTTGATTCTGATGGCCGTCCCCGAGTTGGCGCACTGCACGTGGACATGGGCGCCTTCGAGTTCCAGCCGTTCGACTGCAATTACAACAATGTACTCGATACCATCGACATCGTTGGTGGAACCAGCTTCGACTGCGATGGCAACGGGCGCCCCGACGAGTGCGATACCGACTGCAACATGAACAACCGCCCCGACGACTGCGACCTGACAGAGGGGACCAGCACGGACTGCAACGGCAACGGCACTCCCGATGAGTGCGATCGTGATTGCAACGGCAACCAGGTGCCGGATGAGTGCGATTTGTTACAGGGCGATAGCGTGGACTGTAATGAGAACGGCACGCCTGACGAGTGCGACGTGCCAGCGCTCCCGGACGCCAAGCTTTCCGCTTCGGATGCGACACAAGGAGACTACTTCGGCATTTCGGTGTCGATCAGCGGCGACGTGGCCGTGGTGGGGGCGTCCAACGACGACGATGGCGGCGATGGTTCGGGGTCGGCGTACGTTTTTCGGTATGACGGATCGGGCTGGCGACAGGAGGCCAAGTTGACCAATCCTGGCGGGGGCGTTTTCGAGGACTTCGGCTGGTCCGTTGCGATTAGCGGAGACGTTATTGTCATCGGTGTACCGGGTGAGGACTACGCGAACGGAAGGCGTGGGGCCGCCTATGTTTTCCGCGGTGCAGGATCGGCATGGGTGCTCGAGGCGAAGCTAACAGCGCCCGACGCTGGAGCCTATACGTTGTTCGGCGAGTCGGTCTCGGTCAGCGGGGCTCTGATCGTTGTAGGCGCGCCGTTCGACGACGCCGCTTGCCCCTTTGATCCGAATTGCAATTCAGGTGCGGTATATGTCTTCCGGCATGACAGCTCGGGCTGGGTGCTCGATGCCAAATTCAGCGCGGTCGACACGGCACCCCATGACAATTTCGGATCGTCGGTGTCCATCAGCGGGGATGTCGTCCTTGCTAGTGCCCTTTTTACGGGTCCCCTGTCCGGGTCCGCGTACGTCTTTCGACGCGACACCTTCGGCTGGACTCAGGAAGCCGAGCTTGTGGCGTCCGATGCACAGCCAAACGACTATTTCGGCAACTCCGTATCCGTGAGCGGCGACGTGGCAGCCGTCGGGGCACATTTCCACAGCGATGCGGGCTGGGCCTCTGGTTCCGGGTACATCTTCCGGCACGGAGGTTCAGGGTGGGTGGAGGAGGCTAAGCTCGTCGCCTCCGATGCTGCGCCCAGCGCCGAATTCGGCACCTCCGTGTCGATAAGCGGTGATTGGGCCGTTTTCGGGGCAAGCCGTAACGCCCCCAACGGTTCCGCGTACGTGTTCCGCTATGACGGCGCAACGTGGGTCGAACACGCCAAACTCGAAGCCTCGGATTGGGGAATCAATCGTCTGTTTGGCGAGTCCGTTGCTATCAGTGGTAGCGTCGCCATGGTTGGTGCGGGAGGTGACTACGATGCAGGCCCTTACTCCGGCTCGGCGTACGTTTTCCGCATCACGGGCGACTGCAACTCCAATGGTGTGCTCGACGAGTGCGACATCGCCGACGGAACCAGCGCCGACTGCAACCTGAACCAGGTCCCCGATGAGTGCGACCTCGCCACCGGCCGCAGCACAGACTGCAACACCAACGCCCTGCCCGACGAATGCGAGCCCGACTTCGATGGCGATGGGCTCATTGATGCATGTGATCCGGATATCGACAACGACGGCGTACCCAACGCGGCCGACCTCTGCGAGCACACCCCGCTCGGCGCGCAAGTGAACGACCTCGGCGGACCGTTGGGCGACTTCTACAACGACTGCGACGTGGACCTGGAAGACTACCAGCTCATCGAAGTCTGTCTGTGGCTCTCGGGACCAAACGACCCGCCGCCGTTCCAGGAGTGCCTCCATGTCTTCGACTTCGACGGCGACCACCACGTAGACCTGGCCGACTTTGCCGTGTTTCAGGAAGCATTCACCGGCTCGTAGGGCATGGCGGCCACGAGAGCTCCAGGGCACGATTTGGCGAGGATTGTCTTGCGCAGGTGGGGGAACATGGTGCACCGCGAGCGATCGTAGCGCGCCACCCGTCGGGCACAGACCCAGCCGCATGCTTGCCAAGCCGAGACGCCCACCATAGATTCCGCGCGATGAAGTCCCTCGCCCGGGAAATTGAACGGCGGGTTGCCGTCGCGTTGACGACGGCGTTTGGCGAAGCCGGCGTGGCGGTCGGTCCCCAACTGCGCCTGGCCCAAGACGAGCGTTTCGGCGATTATCAGTCGAACTGCGCGATGAGCCTGGCTAAGCAGGTCGGGGCCAAACCGCGCGAGGCGGCCCAACGGATCGTCGCCGCGCTCGACGTGGCCGACCTGTGCGAAAAGCCCGAAATCGCCGGTCCGGGATTCATCAACTTCCGTCTCAAACCGTCGGCGGTGGCCGCGCGGTTGCAATCCATCCCCCCGGCGCCGCGCGACGGCCTCGATCGGATGGGGATCGAGCCGGCGCCCATGCCGATCGTGGTCGCGGTGGACATGTCCAGCCCCAACCTGGCCAAAGAGATGCACGTCGGGCACCTGCGCAGCACCATCCTCGGCGACTGCATCGCCCGCATCCTGGAATTCTGCGGCCACACCGTCCACCGCATCAACCACGTGGGCGATTGGGGTACGCAGTTCGGTATGCTGCTGGCGTACTTGCGTAAGACCCAACCCGAGGTGCTCGACAACCTCGACCGGCTGCGTCTACCCGATCTGGAGAGCTTCTACGTAGCGGCCAAAGTCGAGTTCGACCGCGACGCCGACTTCGCCGGCGAGGCCCGCAAGACCGTCACCCGTCTGCAAAGCGGCGACGCGGAGACGCTGCGCGTCTGGCAGGCCTTCTGCGAAGAGTCGCTGCGCCATTGCCACGCGATCTATGACCGCCTGGACGTGGGCCTGGAGGACTGCGGCGAAAGCTTCTACAACGCCATGCTGCCCGGCGTCGTGGCAGAGCTCCAGTCGCGGGGGTTGGCCACCGTGAGCGAGGGCGCCGTCTGCATCTTCCTCGACGGCTTCGTCAATCGCGAAGGCGAGCCTTTGCCCCTGATGATCCGCAAGTCCGACGGCGGGTACAATTACGCGACCACCGATTTGACCGCTCTAAAATATCGGGTCGAAAAGCTGGGGGCCAAGCGCGTGGTGTACGTGGTCGGCATGACGCAGCAGCAACACCTGCAAATGGTGTTCGCCGCGGGACGCCAGGCCGGCTGGGTGCCGCCGGAGGTGGCGACCGAACACATCGCCTTCGGCAGCGTGCTCGCTCAGGACGGTCGGCCCTTCAAGACCCGCGAAGGCGGCACGGTCAAGCTCAAGGACCTTCTCGATGAGGCGGTCGCGCGGGCGCTCCACGTGGTCGAAATCAACGAGGACGACGAGACCAAGGCTCGCGGCCTGACTGCCGCCGCCAAGGCTCAGATCGCCCAGACCGTGGGCATGGCCGCCGTGAAGTACTTCGACCTGTCGCACCATCTGGCCAGCGACTACAAGTTCAGCTTCGATCAGATGCTGGCCATGGAGGGCAACACGGCCCCGTACATGCTCTACGCCTACGCCCGCATCCGCAGCATCGGCCGCAAGGCCGGCCTCGAATACGCCGACATCCCCGCGGAGGCGCCCATCACGCCGGAGCACGAGAGCGAGATCAAGCTCGGCAAGGTGCTGGTCCGTCTGCCCGACGTGATCGCCACGGTGGCAGCCGAATTACGCCCCAACGTGCTGACCGACTATCTCTACGAGGTCAGCAAAGCCTTCTCGCTCTTTTACGACCGCGTCCGCGGCGTCCGCGTGATCGACGCCCCGGAACCGCTTCGCACGTCCCGTTTGCGATTGTGCGACCTCACCGCCCGCACCCTGCGGCTCGGCCTGGGTTTGCTGGGGATCAAGACGCTCGAACAGATGTGACCCGGCGCAAGGGCTGAAAGATAATGTCTGGCGGGCGCCGCAGAAACGCGGCAGAGACTCCAGCAAGGATGGAATGGAACCGGGACCGATCGCCCTTGAATTCTTCGCGGCGGGCCGATACGCTCCTCCTAGAGCGAACCCATCGGTGATGCCTCGGGCCTGAGATAGCGATGGAATCTATCTCTCAAAGACGGTGGGAAATGCTTGTGAGGAATGATGTTAGCAGCAATGGTCACCAACACCAGGACAGCAAAACCGGTCACCACCCACGACGTGGAGGGGGTGGTGGTACGTTTCGCCGGGGATTCGGGCGACGGGATGCAGTTGGCCGGCACGCAACTGACCCACGCTTCGGCTTTCTGCGGGAATGACATCAGCACGCTGCCGGATTACCCGGCGGAAATCCGGGCCCCCCAGGGTTCGCTCTTCGGGGTGAGCGGTTTTCAGATCAACTTCAGCAGCGCGCGGATTCACACGCCGGGCGATCAGATCCATGCCCTGGTGGCCATGAACCCGGCGGCCCTGAAGATGAACCTGGGCGATCTGGAGCCGGGCGGCATCCTCGTCGTGAACCAGGACGCCTTCACCAAAATCAACCTGAGCAAGGCCGGATACACGGAAAACCCGCTGGAGAACAACAGCCTTAAAGGATATCAGCTTTTCGAGGTGCCCATCGACACGCTCACGGCCGAGGCCAACAAGGAGCTCGGTTTGGGGACCAAGGCCGTCGCCCGGTGCCGGAACTTCTGCGCCTTGGGCCTGGTGTACTGGCTGTATAACCGACCGACGGAGCCGACCCGCCGCTGGATCGAGGAGAAGTTCGCCGGGACGCCGGGGCTGGTGGAAGCGAACCTCAACGCCCTTGCGGCCGGCTATCACTTCGGCGAAACGGCAGAGATGTTCACCTCCAACTTCCGGGTCACCAAGGCCAAGATCGAGCCGGGGCGCTACCGCGGCATCACGGGCAACGAAGCCACGGCCCTGGGGCTGATCACGGCGGCCCAGCGGGCGGGCAAGCCCTTGTTCTACGGCTCGTATCCGATCACGCCGGCCAGCGAAATCCTGCACACGCTGGCCCGCTACAAGAACTACAACGTGATCACCTTCCAGGCGGAGGACGAGATTGCGGCGATCACGAGTGTCATTGGCGCGTCATTCGCCGGTGCTCTCGCCGCGACGGGGACCAGCGGGCCGGGTCTGGCGCTCAAGAGCGAGGCCCTGGGCTTGGCGATCAGCACCGAGCTGCCGCTGGTGGTGATTGACGTGCAGCGCGGCGGGCCCAGCACCGGCTTGCCCACCAAGACCGAGCAGGCCGACCTGCTCCAGGCCATCTGGGGACGGCACAGCGAAAGCCCCCTTCCGGTCCTCGCGGCGGCCTCCCCGGCGGACTGCTTCAACATGACTCTGGAAGCGTTTCGCATTGCCGTCACCTTCATGACCCCCGTCATCCTGTTGACCGACGGCTATCTGGCTAACGGGGCCGAACCGTGGCGAATTCCCGACGTGGCGACCCTGCCGACCTTCGACGTTCAACATCCGGCGCCACGCCGGAACGGCGAGAAGTTCCTTCCGTACGAGCGGGACGAGCACCTGGCCCGACCCTGGGCGTTGCCCGGGACGCCGGGACTGGAGCACCGCATCGGCGGTCTGGAAAAAGAGGACCTGACCGGTGACGTTTCCTACGACCCGGAGAACCACCAGAAGATGGTGGAATTGCGGGCGGCGAAGGTGGCCCGCGTGGCGGATGGCCTGCCCCCCACCGAGATTCTCGGCGACGCTGCGGGCGGGGCGTTGTTGTTGGTCGGGTGGGGCAGCACGTACGGGGCCATCACCACCGCGGTCGAACACAGCCGCCGGAAAGGTATGAGCGTTTCGAGCGTTCATCTGTGGTACCTGAATCCGCTTCCCAACGATCTGGGTGACATCCTGCGCCGCTTCGACCGCGTGCTGGTGCCCGAATTGAACACGGGACAACTGGTCCGCCGCCTCCGCGGACGATACCTGATCGACGCTCAGGGTCTCAACAAGGTCCAGGGCCGGCCATTCATGGTGCAGGAGATCGAGGCGAAGATCAGCGCGATACTGCGATAAGATCACGTGCCACGGGGTTTTACGAATGAGTGTTAAGCCGCTTGTGGAATTGAAGCTGAGCCCAAAAGATCTCGCCAGCGACCAGGACGTGCGCTGGTGCCCCGGTTGCGGGGACTATTCCATCCTAGCCCAGGCCAAGAAGGTCCTGCCTGAGCTGGGCATCCCCAAGGAGAAGATCGTGTTCGTGTCAGGGATCGGCTGCTCCAGCCGTTTCCCCTATTACATGAACACCTACGGTCTGCACGGCATCCACGGGCGGGCCCTGGCCATTGCCAGCGGCATCAAGCTCGCCAATCCGGATTTGTCCGTGTGGGTGGTCACCGGCGACGGCGACGGGCTGAGCATCGGGGGCAACCACCTGCTGCACGCCATCCGGCGGAACCTCGACATCAACATCCTGCTGTTCAATAACCGCATCTATGGTCTGACTAAGGGACAATACTCGCCGACTTCCGAATTGGGCAAGAAAACCAAATCCACGCCGATGGGCTCGGTGGACAACCCCATTCACCCGATCTCCGTGGCCTTGGGGGCCGAGGCCACCTTTGTCGCCCGGGCCGTTGACGTGAATACCAAGCACCTCTGCGAAATGATCGAGCGGGCCGCCCGCCACCGTGGGACCGCGTTCCTGGAGATCTACCAGAACTGCAACATCTTCAACAACGGCGCCTTCGACTACGCCACCGATAAGGCCACCAAGGACGACACCACCCTGTACCTGGAACACGGTAAGCCGCTGATTTTCGGCAGGGAGCGCAACCAGGGCAT
>JBGPAW010000098.1:0-10615 GCA_041480905.1 Phycisphaerae bacterium | reverse complement strand
TGCGTGCCGCCGACGGGGGTATAACCTCCGTCGGGCATGTAAGTGCCCGTGGCCACCCGGATTTCGTCGCCCGCGACGGCAATACCCAGCGCAGCCTGGGGGTTCCTGAACGCCGTACACCACGTCAGGCCGTTGCCGCCGGGCGGGGCGTCGGCATCGACGTAGATTATCCCGGCCCGGGCCGCTCCACTGCCCAGACCCACCAGCGCGATCGCTACCACCACCATCGGATTTGCGGTTCGACGGTACATGGAAGTATCCTCCTTCCTAAACCGAGTTGTATGTCCGTCCCCGCGGGGCAGACTTGAATCCCTTGCCACGAATTGTAATGGCGTTTTACCTTATCAGACTCGCGCTTACCCGTCAAGACCCTCGGCCCTGCGTAAGCCGAGCGGGGTGTGGCCAGAGGTTCTGGCAAACCGGGAGGGCGAGGCTCCTGCCGAGCCGGGTGATTCGGCTCGCCAGGAGGCTCGCCCTCCCATGGTGCCAAGGTTCCTGGTCAGGCCGGAGATCTGAGACGGCAATAGCCGCGGGCAAGTCCGGCCTGCCCGCCGCGGCGGGCCGCCCCCGATAGGCTGACGTACCTCCACCGCGAGGCCGAAACGGCCAACCGGGGCCTCGCCACCACGAAACCCGTTACCAAACGGTCGCACGCAAAACGGGGCTACGAGAGCAGGAAGTGCGTCATCACGTCCGCGATGGCCGTGCTATGGTGGGATAACATCCACAGGGGCATGATTAACAGCGCCACGCCGCCCAGCAACAGCAGGCACCCGGCCACCGAAGGTATGCCCCCTTCACCGTCGAGCCGCCGGGACAGTTCGGACCGAAAGGCCTTCACCTCCGCGGCCGATACTCTCCCATCCCTATGGCGGAGACCGAAAGTCACGTTGCGGAGCAGGGGAACGAAGCTCACCTCGACGGACAGACCCGTGTCACCCGCGACTACGGTACGGCCGACCCACCGGTACGACCCCCCCAACGCCCGCAGGGTGCGCTCCGCCAACATCCGCGCCCGCCGGGGAGAGAGGTTATAGATCACCCACCCCGAGTCCGGCGCCGGCAGCAGCCGCAGGAACAACCCCAACAACACCGCGAGCACCGCCACGCCAAGCCAGCCGTACCCGGCCCGGGCCAACCCTACCAGCGGCGCCGACGCGAACGGGCACAGCGCGATGCTCATGACCACGAAATCATCCCGGGCGCTGACCAGCTTGGGCTTGGCCTGACTGTTCACCAGCCCGAGCCACAAGACGTACACCGCGATCGGACCGACGTAGAGCAACACCTTGAGCGCCGCCGCCGCTTGCTCCAGGGTACTGCCCATGTCGCCGACCATCGTGGCGCTCTCCGCCAACGGGCTCAGCCGTCCTTGGGTCTGGTGGGGAAATTAACGTGGGCCGCTCGCGGCACCACCTTCCGGTATCCCAGAAAATGAATCAGCTCGAATATCTCGGTCCAGCTCGGAAACGGACGCTCGTTGATTCGTTTGTACTCGTCGATCACCATCACGAACTCGAGCAATTCGCCCGAGATTTCACCTTCCTCGGCCGCCTTGCGGATTTCGCCCCGCCGTCGACCGGGGCCTCGACGCCGCTCCAGACCGCTGCGCCGGTCCACCGCCTGCCGCCGCTCTCCAGCCTGGCGCCGCTCTTCACCTCGCCGTTCGTCGATCATGCCCATGCCTCGCCTTCGCCGGCAACACGCCTTCCGTGCCCTGGTCTACTTTCCGGGGTAAAAGGCTTCCGCTTCTTCTCCCTCCTCCTCGTCCTCGTCGAAATCGTCGAAGTCGTCGGCGTCGTCCAAGTCGGCCTCTTCGTCGAGGTCGTCGAGTTCGTCTTCGTCCTCGTCTTCGTACTCGTCGAAGTCCTCCTCGTCATCGGCGTCGACCTTCCCCATCTTGAGGCGTCCGGCGTGACGACGCAATCCGCGAGTCTCGTACTCTTCGAGCATTCCGCGGTACTCCTGTGTTACAGCAGAATTATCGGCTGGGTTCCCTACCACCCACTCTCCACCAACCAGCTCCAGCGTCGCACCCATCAGGTCTTGTTCTTCTCGGATTCTCATGGCCTTGGCACCTCTACATCTGCAACCCGACGCCCCACGCCCTACGCCTGCAGGCGCGCCGCGTATATTTGGCATCCCGCCTCACCGTGTCAACGCATTTTTTTTCACTAAAAACAAAGCCAGGCCGTCACGCTATTATAGGGGTTTCGATTGGACTTCCAGGCAAAAGGGGACGGGCTCCGAGCGTAGGCGCGTTTTCGGAGTCGCGGGTGCAGCGCGGCGAGGTGTCCATCCCTTCTGCCACGGTTCGTGCTCCGACGCCGAGGAGTTGATGTGGGGCTCAGGCGCAACCCCCTTCGCGGCGTTTTCCCGCGGAGCAGGCGGTTAGGCCGGCCCCTTGGGGGCTGGTTCCCGGTGACGTTGAATCGGTCTCTCTCGTCTATTGAGGTTCAGCCCGTTTTCAACGGGCTTTGCATTCTCGGCCTAGCGCAGGACCGGCCCGTTGAAAACGGACTGAGTTTCTTCGGGGATGAGGTTAGCTAACCGGCGAACCAGCCGTAAAACGGCTGGCCTGATGGCCATGGGTCCGCGCAAGAAAACACCGGGCTATCCAGAGGAGGATGGGCCCGGTGCTTTCCGGAGGGGAAAAGCTCTATGGTTATCGCCTGCTAAGCGGAGGTCCGCATAATTCGCTCACTTCCTAATATGCTTCTATGCCGCAACTAGGAAAAAAGCAAACGGATTCCCGAAAAAACTTCATCGAAGCGCCGTCGCACTCGCAGGATTATCTATAACCTTTTCCTACGCAGTAGATTAAATCATAAACCTGATAGCCTTCGTACCAGAAATTCGGGTCCGAAAAAAACCGATGTACCTGTCTTAACGGCTAAGAGCTCGGCCTGCTCCGTACAGTACGGCTGGAATGGTGTGGCTGTAGGTTTCGGCAAATCGGGAGGGCGAGGCTCCTGCCGAGCCGTGTGATTCGGCTCGCCGGGCGGCTCGCCCTCCCTGGTTGCCAAAGTTCCTGGCCACACCCAGGCTGAAATCCGTCGCCTTCTTCGCTTGGGCGCCAAAGTTGTTTCACGTGAAACAACTTTCCCGTGAAACAAGGAATCGTCAATTGTCGCTGGAATCCGCTGTCTTTTTCGCCTGGTCGATGATCTGCTGTTGGATATTGCCCGGCACGGGCTCGTAGTGGGAAAACTCCATCGAAAAACTCCCCTGTCCGCCGGTGATGCTGGACAACCGCGAATGGTAGTCCGACACCTCCGCCAGAGGAACAACGGCTTTGAGAACGGCCATGTTTCCCGGAAGCATGTCCTGTCCTTGGGGTCGGCCGCGGCGCGACGCCAGGTCGCCTTGCAGGTCGCCGACGTACTCAGCCGGCGCGGTCACTTCGATGTTCACGATCGGCTCGAGCAGCACCGGCTTGGATTTCATGAAGGCCTCTTTGAAGGCTCCCCGGCCGGCGATCTGAAACGCGATGTCCTTGCTATCCACCGGGTGGGTCTTGCCGTCGGTCAGCTCGACCTTGACGTCCACGATGGGGTATCCGGCGAGGACCCCTTCGGTGAGCTGCGCCCGGATCCCCTTGTCCACGCTCACTCGGAACGGCTGGTCGATGGTCCCGCCGAAAATCTTGTCGATGAATTCGTAACCGGCCCCGCGCTCGTTGGGCAGCAGGTTGATCATCACGCGGCCGAACTGGCCCGCGCCGCCGGTCTGTTTCTTATGGGTGTACTCGATGTCGCGGGCCGTCCCGGTGATCGTTTCGCGGTAGGGGATCTTGGGGGGCTTCGTGCCGACCTCCACTTTGAACTGTTTGGCCATGCGTGCCAGGACGGAGCGGAGGTGCAGGTCACCCACTCCGTTGATGACCAACTCGTGCATCACCGGATCCCGCGTCACCTTGAAACAGGGGTCTTCGTCGGTGAAGCGCTTGAGGGCCGACGAAATCCGGTCGTCGTCCCCTCGGGCTTTGGAGTGGATGGCCAGGGCGAACATCGGCTCGGGGAACTTGGGCATGGCGATCGTGCCGCCCTGCTTGGTATAGAGCACGTCGCCGACGTGCAGGTCCAACTTGGAAACGGCGACGATGTCGCCGGCCACCACCTGGTCGATCTCGGTGTGGTCGGCACCGAGGAGGCGTTGAATCTGCCCCGCCCGCATGCCCTTGCTCTCCCCGGTGGACTTCAGCGGGGTGCTGGGCTCGGCCGTCCCGCTGAAAACGCGAAAGACCGAGTATTTGATGTTGCTCTTAACGTCGCTCATGACCTTGAAGACCTGCCCGACGAAGTCCGGACCGGCGGGATCCAAGACGAGCTGCTTTTCGCCGTCCACCAGCGTCCGCTTCTTCCCTTGTAGCGGGTTGGGAGCGAAGTGGACGATGGCGTCGAGCAACTCAGCGATGCCCACGTCGCTGCGCGAGTTCACGAACAGAATCGGAGTGATGGCCCCTCCGGCGACGGCCAAGGGGGCGGCGCGGCGAATCTCCTCGTCCTGGATTTCGCCGCCGAGGTACTTCTCCATCAAATGGTCGTCGACCCCCACGATCGCTTCCACCGCCGCGGTGTAGGCGCTCTCCAGATCGCCGAAGTCCGGCGCGCCGCTGCCTTTCGGGAAGCATCCCACGATGGTTTTGCCGACCTCGGCGGGGAGATTGACCGGAACACAGGCCGGGCCGAACGACTCCCGAATCTGCCCCACCAGTTCCTCGGGATGGCCCGTCTCGGCGTCGATGCGGCTCACCACCATCATGGTCCCCAGGCCGAAGTCCCGGGCCCGCTGCAGCATCCTACGCGTGTTCACGCCAATGCCGTCCGCGGCGGAGATGACCACCACCGCCGTTTCGACCGGAGCCAAACCGCCGATGGCTTCCCCGCAGAAATCGTTCGCTCCCGGCGTATCGACAATGTTGATATGGACACCCTGATGTGTCAGGTAGCACAGGGCGGAATGGTAGGAACTCCGCTTCTCTTTCTCCTCGTCGGTGAAGTCGAGTACGGTGGTGCCCTCGTTCACACTCCCCAGCCGGGTGGTGACTCCCGCCTTGAACAACATCGCCTCCGCCAGGGTGGTCTTCCCCGCCCCGTTGTGACCGATCAACACGATGTTGCGAATGTTCTCCGTGGAAATAACAGCCATCGGGCTCTCCTGCCAGGCGAAAAAACGATGGAGCAGAACCTCACCGAAAAAGGCATTCTAATGCTGGAACCGCCGGGACGCTACGGTCAGCCGCTTCAACACCATCGCCGCGCGCGTGCCGACGGCTTGGTCGCGCATGAGGGAGACGATCCGCTCGGGGGATGAGGCGCAGCTCACGTGGCGGTCGGCCCCTTCCCGGGCGGCGGCGATGCGCCGAACCAGATCGTTCCAATAAGCGCCGAGAAAGGTCAACGGTCGCGGACGGATGAATCCCTTGTTGACGTGCTCCCAGATGACGCCTAACTCGCTGAGCGTGCCGGTCCCGCCTTCCAGGAACACGTATCCGCCGCAGGCCCGCATCATCCCCTCGATGCGCGTCAGGAGGGTGGGCGCTTCGTAGACCTCGTCCAGGAACTTGTTGGGGCGCAGGGCCGCCCCGCGCTTCCTCAGCACCGTGGGGCAGGTCACGCCGATGGTTCGGGCGCCGGCGTCTTGGGCTCCTTGGCTGGAGGCCCGCATGATCCCGTCATAGCCGCCGTTGAGCACCACGAAACCGGCCGCGCCCAACGCCCGGCCCAGCGCGTAAGCCTCCGCATACAGCCGCTCACCGGGCCGCGCGGCGTAGCTGCCGAAGATACCGATGGTCTTCGCGGTCATTCAGCGTCCTAAGCGACTCCCGGGGCTAGTGTAGTTGGTCAGAATTGATGCATCTTTTATGGTCCGAACCGCGACCGTCAGGGAGCGGCACGCCCGGACACCATGGACTCCGCTTCCTGACGATGGGCAGCATATTCCTGTCGTCGACCATGCCGACCTCCCATTCCTGCATCCTTCGTGCGCTTCTTCCTGTTCTTCGTGGTGTTCTTATTCTACCACGAAGAGCACGAAGACCACGAAGTGGAAATCGCCCCTGGACCCCCAAGACAGGCCAAGGGCAAAAGTACAGAGGGCAAAACGCTACTCAGAGTCCAGGGCCAAACGAAACCCGTGGCCGCTGCCCGGAGTGGCGGGCGTGAGGTTGGCGCGGTACGCGCAACGCAGGCCCGGGGTGCCGCTGCCCCACGAGCCGCTGCGAAGAAGACGGTACGACCCAGTAGCGGGCCCGTGTGGGTTGCTGTACGGACTGCTGCTGTAATACGTCGAGCTGTACCAGTCGTTGCACCACTCCCAGACGTTCCCCGCCATATCATACAGCCCGTACCCGTTGGCCATGTCCATGCCCGAAGGGTACTGACCGCCGTCGTAGTAACCCACCGGCGTGGTCCACGGCCACGCACCAGTCTCGTACGGATCGCCGGAGGACACGTAATTGGCCATCGAGCCGTCAATCGTATCGCCCCATGGGTACCCCCGATAAGGGTCGTACAGGCCCCCCCGGGCTCCCTTCTCCCACTCCGCCTCGGTCGGCAGGCGATAGCCGTTCACGTCGAAGTCGCACGTCCAGGTGAACAGGTTGTAGCACAACGGCCGGGTCTGCATGGCGCTGCGCCAGTTGGCGTACGCAACCGCACCGTACCAGCTCACCAGCACCATCGGGTGGTTCTCCTTGCCGGAGACGACGCCGAACCTGCTGCCGTTCCACGTGATCCGGCTGTCCGCCGAGCTGATCCTGGTACTGCAGTACGGGTAGCTGGTCCCGCTGCCGGCCTGGTAGACGATGCCGGTGGTGACCGTGATCAGATCACCCTGGGCCCAGGCCCAGTTCAGCGCGGCGGCGTACTGCTGGTTGGTGACCTCGTAGCGATCCATGTAGAACGCATCAATGTAGACCCAGTGGACCGGCAGGGCGTCCGTCATCCCGTCGTGATGGTCACCCATCTGGAACTCGCCGACGGGGACGAGGACCATACCCTCCGGTTCCGGAGAGGGTGCCAGAGGCCCCGTGAATCCCTGCTGAACCAGGGCGTAGTCACTCAGGTCGGTGTCACAGTCCCCGTCGAGGTCCCCGAGAGGGCGCCCCTGGGCGTCGACGGCCACACCCGGGGGCGTGTTGTTGCAGAGATCGTAGGCATCATCGACGCCGTCACCGTCGACGTCCCCGGCCAGCGCCGGGGCTGCGACCCATCCTCCCAGACCCATGACAAGAACCCATCCCATCATGTCATGGCGTGCAAGCATCTTTATTCCTCCATCGAGATGACCACAAAACACCGAACTGTTACGCAACAATGCCAGTGTACCTCCACCTGCCGTCAAATCAATACACGTAACTTTGAATCAACCGACGTGTCCGGGGTGGCGTAGCAAGGTAGGGCAGGCCGTCGGCCTGCCGAACCCATCTTATCCGAACCGCGACCGTCAGGGAGCGGCACGCCCGGACACCATGGACTCCGCTCCCTGACGGTCGCGGTTCGGACCATAAACGATGCATCGATGCTGACCAACTACACCAGGGTCGAGGCTGCCCTATCCCACCCCGGCGGTGATGATCCGGTTCTTGCCGGCGGATTTCGCGGTGTAGAGGGCGTGGTCCGCGGCGCGGACCAGGTCATGCGGATCGTCGGAAGCGTTCTCCCCCAGGCTGCCGATGCCGATGCTCACCGTGACCTGCACCTGGGGAAGCTGTTCGCGCACGGCGGCGGCGAGCTTCTCGGCGATCCGCCGGCTGAGCGCGCCGGCCGCTGGCCGCCGCCACCTGAAGCTTCTGCAATCCGGCTTCCCGCCGAGCGGCGAAACGTCCGTGCACGGCCTGCTCTTTCGCCCGCCGATCCGCGCTGCGAGCCAGGATGAAGGTCTCCGCCCCGTCGGGTCCGGGCACCAGCCGCATTTCCAAGCCCGCTTGCACCTCGTGCCCGTCCTTGTCCATCAGGTATTGCTCGAACTGCCACAACATCGCCTGGGGCGTCCGCACGATGTACGCCCCGCCGCGCCGCCGCGAGCCGCGCGCCGTGCGGATCGACGCCACCAGGTATGCGCGATTCCTTAGCGACGGAGCCGCGTAAGGGGTGTAACCGCTTCCGGGCCATCCCTGCCGGGAGTTGCTGAAACTATCGTACCGGTCACCCGAAAGATAAAGGGACTGGCCGGAGGTGCCGGTGTTGTCGCGGCAGGTGGCGTAGTTGCCGACGCGATTGTAGGTGGCACCTGTGTCGAACCGGTAGGCATAGGTGTTGTCCCCCTCGGCTGAGCGGTACGTGTACCCGCCGCCGTGGCGACGAGCTCAAAGACCGATACTATGCCTACAAGCTCCGTGGACCGGGGCTGGACCCCCAGCGCGAAGTCACCGACGTTTCCGCCACCTGCGCCCAAGGCTTGGACGGCCGAGCCCTGATCGTGGATCTGGACGCCACCGATCCGCCGGGGTTCAAACCCGCAAACTTCGTGAGAATGAGTTCGCCGGCTGACGCCATCGTCTACGAAATGCACGTCCGCGACTTCTCCGTCGCGGCCAATTCGGGTGTGCGGCACAAGGGCAAGTACCTGGCGCTCACCGAAACCGGCACGCACCTGCCTGACGACCCGGAGATCAAGACCGGGCTGGATCATCTCGTGGAGTTGGGCGTCACCCACGTTCACCTGCTGCCGGTACAGGATTTCGAGAACCACGAGAGCGACGACAGCTACAACTGGGGTTACGTGACGGTGTTCTTCAACACGCCGGAGGGCTGGTTCGCCACGACGCCGGACGGTGACGCCCGCATCCGCGAGCTGAAGCAAGCCGTCCACGCCCTACATCAGCACGGGCTCAGCGTGGTCATGGACGTGGTCTGCAACCACACCTCCTCGCGGGCGACTTTCGAGTTCACCGCTCCGGGCTGATGCGCCTGACCGACAAGAACGCCATCCGCGGTACGGGTCTCGCGGCGTTCAACGACGACTTCCGCGACGCGATCAAGGGCGACCGCGACGGCGGCGCCCCGGGGTTCATTCAGACCGGCGAGCGCCTGGACCGAGTCTGGCAGGGCCTCGAGGGGGCCGTCCACACTTGGGCGCTGAACTCAACCGACGTGGTTACCTACTGCGAAGCGCACGACAACCTGACCACGTGGGACAAGCTGGTGCAATCCGCTTCCGACGCGCCCGACGAGATGAAGAAGCGGATGCAGCGCTTCGCCGGCCTGCTAGTCCTGGCCGCGCAGGGCATGCCCTTCCTCCACGCCGGGCAGGAGTTGTGCCGCTCCAAGGGCGGCCGGCACAACAGCTACAACGCCCCGGACCGCGTCAATCAGCTCGACTGGTCGCTTAAGAAAACTAACCGCGACGTTTTCGCCTATTACCAGGGGTTGATCGCCCTGCGGAAGGCCCATCCCGTCTTTCGCCTGCGGACCCGCGAGCAGGTGCAGCAAAGGCTTCAGTTTCTGCGCCGCGCGCCGGGGCCGGGCTGCGTGGTCTGCCGTCTCGACGGTCACGAATTGGAAGGAGAAACGTGGGAGACGGTCCTTGTGCTGCTCAATGGTGAGAACACGGACCAGACCTTCGCTCTGTCGCCGGGATCGTGGAAGGTGGTGGCCGACGCCGACCGCGCCGGCCTCGCCCCGTTATCCGAAGCCGCCGAACACGTGGTCGTGTCAGCCCATTCGGGAATGGTCTTACACCCATAGAGTGGCGTCGGCCCCAAAAACCAGCCCGCCGGGGCAGGGGTGCCACCGGCGGGCCACATTTCGAGGGCTGCTGCAAGCGCAGCCACGTTCGCTGCTCTTACGGCAGCAACCTCTGAGATTTACCACTATCCACGGATCACCTCCTTCGCAAAGGGCAAACCTCCCGATCAGCCCCAAGCTGGAACCGTCGGGCTTGGCCCCGACCGCCGACCGTCGCCGGCGGCACGACACGGTGCGGTCCAACCGCACTGCGGCAGGAAGTCGGTCGGCGCCGGCTGGCCTCGCCCATATTTTGAGGGTCGCCGCACGCCTCGACTTCCGACACCTGGAGTTTAGCGGAATCGGGTCGGAAAGGTCAAGCCTTTTTCTCCTTTCTCCGAGGCGAATCTCGTTATCGGGTAGGCCGGGAACGGTAACACCGCTTCGTCCGGCGGCTCGGCAGGGCAGTTCCAGAGCGGGAGGTTCAGTGGCACTGAACGCTCGCTGAAAGAGAGGCCACCCCCGCAGCACGTTCATAAAGAGGTGAATAACAATACGCCAAATCTGTTGAACGGCTGTCCCACAAACGATAAATTGGAGCCGCGGGGGTGAAGCGACATGCCTGCTCGTCAGCGTTTCGGGGAGTCGGCTGGGTTGACGGATTCGTTGGTCAGTTCCGGGCGACGCAAGGGGTATCCCTTACAGGTACATCCAAGCACGAGCGCCGTCCGGTCGGAGCTGACGGGGACAGGTCCTATAGCTGGACGCGCGGCGCTCGCGCCGACCCACGGGAAGGAAGCCTAAGTACAGGTATTCGTAAATACGATGACGTATTATGATTGCGTTTGTGGCGGCGTGGTGTTAGCGTGTCTCCTGAAAGGAGTCACGCTGTGCCACGCAGTAGCCCATTCGATGTTGCACTCACGGAAGAGGAGGAGCAGTCC
>JBGPAW010000097.1:0-10625 GCA_041480905.1 Phycisphaerae bacterium | reverse complement strand
CTCCGACAACAAATACAGCCGCTTCCGCGGGTCCTTGGTTTGCTCCAACATGTAGTGCTGCAGCAGGATCTCGTTACACGTCGAGGCCACCTCGGCGCAGAAGATGTCGTAGTCGCTGTACACGTACGGCTGGGTGCCGCGCGAGAAGAACGAGTGCAACGAGTGCCCCATCTCGTGGGCCAGCGTGGAGACGTCCTCGTACCCGCCGTGGAAGTTCAGCAGGATGTACGGCTGGGTCAGGAAGGTGCCGCTGGAATAGGCCCCGCTGCGTTTGCCCTTGGTGGGGAACACGTCCACCCAGCGGGAGTCCAGCCCTTTCTTTACCGCAGTGACATATTCGTCCCCCAGCGGGGCGAGAGCCTTGAGGATCATCTGCACCCCTGCTTCATAAGAGACCTGCATCGTCTCGCCGGTGATCAGCGGCACGTACAAGTCGTAGTCGTGCACCCCCTCGACCTGGAGGACCCGCTTGCGAATGTTCTGGTAACGGTGCAACAGCGGCAGGTTCTCGTTGACCGTGTTGACCAGAGTGTTGTAGACCTCGACCGGGATGTTGCTCCCCTCCAGCGGCGCAGCCAGGCAACTGGGGTAGCCGCGGGCTTTCATGTTATAGATGTGGCTCTGCACCGCTCCGGTCAGCAGAGCCGCAGCCGTGTTGCGGAACTTCCCGTAGCTCCCGACGATCCCTTTGTAGGCCTCCTCGCGGACCCGGCGGTCGCTCGAACGCATCATCACGTAGAAGGCCGAGTCGCTCAGCTCGATCGGCTGGTCTTTCTCGTCTTTGATGGTGGGAAACTGGATGTCGGCGTTAGCCAGCAGGTTGTACGTGGTGTAGGGTGTGCTGACCACCTCACCGGCCATGGCCAGCAACTCTTCCTCGCGTTCAGAGAGGATGTGCTTTTTCTGGCGGAACAGGTTGTCGAAGAAGTGGCGGTAGACGGCCAGGTCGGCGTTTTCCCGCATCCAGGAGTCGAGCCGCTCGAGGGGGAGCTTGGTGATTTCCGGCTCCATCCAGGAAGTGGCCTGGTTGTAGTTGACGGCCAGGGTGCGGGCCCGGGCCTTGAGTCCCTGGGGTGGGCCCTCGCGCGTGTCCTGGTCCGCCAGGAGGGAGGTATAGACGTAGACGCGGTCGATGCGGGCCTCGGTGTCATCCCCCAGCTTCAGGGCGGCCAGCAATTTGTCCGCCCCCTCCCCCAGCTTGCCCTTGTACTTCTCGAATTCGGCCAGGCGTTTTTCCAGGGCGGCATACTCGGTTTCCCACGCCGCGGTGGTGGGGAAGATGTCCTCGGTCTTCCAGAGGTACTTCGTCTCGATTTCGCGGCGTTCGGGGACTTTCTTGGTCTCCTCCGCGGCGAGCACCGCCCCGGGGAACAGCACCACGTGCATCATGGCCAACCTCATCCATCCAGACCGTCGGAATTGCGGCTTCATTATGTTTCCTCGCGACGGGCGTTCTCACTCATCGACCGGGGCGACCCCGCCTGTCGCCTCCGGGGCGCAAGGCCAGGCAGCCTATCGGTAACGACCCCTGGAAGCAAGCCCGTATTTTCGCACCCGCCGGACGCGGCGGCGATAACAGGGGAGTACATAGCATGCTGGGAACCAACGACTATTTTCAGAAAGTTCTGAACGGATTGCCGGGGCTGGTCCGCGACACGCAACGCGAGCTACGCATCGGCATGCGCTACTGGTTCCTCCCCCGCCGCTGTATGCTCCAATGGCGGCACAGCGGCCTGATCAACTTCATGAACCGCACGAACAACGGCCCCCAAATCCGTATCGAGGGTCTGCTGATCGGGTAGGACTTCGTGACCTCCAGCGCTGCTCCCACCCGCCCTACACTCGTTCAACTATCTCCGGTCACCCCTTGTGGGTGACGAGGAATACTGCCACCGGCCTTCATCCAGACGGACCATAAAAGCGGTGCTCATGTCGCGGAGGGTGCGGCGGATGGCGTCGCGCTCGAGCCCGGCCAGGTTGATCGCCTGCAATAAGTGCCGGGCGGCGTCGTAGCTGCGGAAGGCTTCGGGCCGGGGACGCCGCTTGAACCGGGCTTCGTAGCTTTCGGCAAAGCGCGCCGCCTCCTCTTCGTCTTCGGCGGCCGAGCAGCCCCCTAGCGCGACCACCGGACCCGGATTACCGCCGACGAGTCTGACGAACTCATCGGTGACCATCCGTTCGTTCCCGACGAACAGTTGGGCCATGCCGGCAGCGCGCAGGCGCCGCAGGATGGCGGCGGCCGTCTCCGCGTCGCACCAGGTCAACACCACCTCCGCCCGGCAGCGCTGCAGGGCCTCGAGCGCGGGGCCGAGATCATCTCGGGACGAATCCCACGGGATGTCCGCCACTAAGGGATGCTCTTGGTCTCGGGCGTAATGGGCCCAGCGATCCAGATGGGTCTGGGCCGCCCGCCCCGGCGTGCGCAGCACGGCCAGGCGGGTGTGCCCCAATTGGCGCAAGATGTGAACCAGGAGTTTGTGCTGTCGTTGCGGATCGTCGCCGGGGCAGCGGAACACCCAGGGGTTGACGCTTTCGTCGACCGTGGCCGGTGTGGCGGCGACATTGACCACCGGAACCTCGGTACGCAGCGCGGTCACGCCCGCTAGGCGCCGGTCCGACCCTAACCCGGCGACGATGCCCCACACCCGGGCCTGGTAGGCCAGGGTCACAAAGTCGTCCTCCGGCAGATTCCAGCCGTAGCGGGCGTACCCGTACACGTCGGTGATGAGTTCATAAGGCACTTGCCCGAGATAGCCGCCGCGAGCATTGGCCTGCTCAACGGCAAGCTGCACCGCGGGAATATCGACCTGATCCGGTGCGGCCGGGGGCCGGACACCCTGCCCCGGCAGGAAGATGGTCTGACTCGCAGGCGACAAGACTCCGACGGCCACGGACAAGGCGCCGCCGGGTTTCTGACCCGGCGGTACCTTGTCCGTGCCACCCTGTGAAACATAGGCGCCACCCTCTGAAACATGGGCGGGGGGGGCGATTCGGGTTGCGTGGGCCAGCCCGCCGGCGGTGCCCACCCAAACGTCCTCGCCCTGGAAGGCCACACAGCGCACCCGGTTGTCGGGAATACCCGAGTCCAGCACGCGCGTGTCCAGGACTTGTCCGTCGCGGGAAACCGTGACCCGCATTGTCGCTCCCCTTTCCCCGCGCCGGTAAGTCACCCAAGTGTTGGTCGCCCAATCCGCGAGTACCTGCAAGCCGCGGTCGGTGCCCAGCCAGACCTCCGAGTCGCGGCGCGCCGTCAGGCAATAGATGAAATCATCGGGGGAGCCATGCCCCACCGTCGGACGGACCTCCCACGTTCCCGAGGGACCGCGGCGGCAGACTTGGGCCGACGACGCCCACCACCAGGCTTTCTCCGTCCAGTCAAAAGCCAGCGGGAGGTCGCTCGGCCCGGAGCGGCCGGGCCCCAATACGGTGCTGAGGGTACCCCGCGTCAAATCGATCCGCCGCACGCCTTCGCACCACGCCGCGGCGTACAGATTCGCGCCGGACGGGTCCAGGTACAGGTGGGTGACCGCGGTTTCGGGGGCGTCGGCCCGGCGCTCCAGGTACAGGTCCCAGGTCCCCCGTAGCGGATCAAATGAGCTGATCCCTCCGTTGGTGGCGGCCCAGACCCGACCGTCACGGACCGTCGAGTCAAACACCAGATTGCCCGCCAGGCCGCTGTTGATCTGGTCGAAGGGCTCGAACCGCCCGGCGCTGAAGCGGACCAGCCCGCGCCCCAGGGTGCCCAGCCAAGCGTCTTGGGTACGGGGATCGACGGCGATGGCCGAGATCACCCCGAGCGGGACCCGCTTCTCCCGATCGAGGTGGGTCCAGGCTGTCCACGCCCCGGCTTCGCACACCGCCAGCCCGGCCTCCGTGCCCACCCACACCCGGTCGCCGCAGACGTGAATGGCCCGGACGTGGTCGTCGGGCAGACCATCGCGGGCGGTAAAAGTTTCCCAACTCGAATAGATGAAAGGACGCTCGGCGGGCACGCTGTCCTGTGCCCAGGCGGGGCTGATGCTCGGCGCTCGACAGCCGACCGCCGCGATCGCCAACCAGCACAGTTTCCGTCCGCGGGCCGTCCACATGTCACAACGCCTTGAGATAGGCCACCAGATCATTGAGCTGTCTTCGGGACAGGTCGCGCGTGAAGCCGTGGCCTTCCACATAGTTGAAACGGGTCCAGATTTCTTCGAGCGTGGCCGCGGCGCCGTTGTGCAAGTACGGCGGGCTGTCGTAGACGTTGTTCAAGTGCGGCGTGTCGAGCCGTTCCGCGGGGACTCCCGTGTCGGCGAAGAAGAAGATGCCCAGGTCGCCGAACTCCTCCGCGTTGAAGATGTTTTCGCGGGCCGGCGGCGCGTTGACCCGTGTGTCGAACCACATGGTGGTCCGCACGACGGTCTGATTCTGGGCGGTCTTGTAAGGACCGTTGTGGCAGGCGATGCAGCGCTGGGCGGGTGCCAGCGGCTCGCCGTAGTTGTTGACCGTGCGTTCGAAGACCAGCTTGCCGCGATACTGGGCCGGGGTCAGACCTTCGGCGGCGCGATGGGGGTTGGGCGGCCTTTCGATGGTACACATGTACCGGACCAGAGCCTGCAAGTCCGCCGGCGGGTACGGAGCCAACCGCGTCAGGAACACCGCGAACCGTGGGCCACATTGCCGGGCGAGCGAAGGATTGGTCCCTTCCCATTTGAACGGTCCGGTATCGAGGATGCCACGCAGGGTCCGATTGTCCACCGGCTTCAGGCCGATCTCGTCCGCTTCGATGTCCATGGCCAGACCGTTGAGGTGCCCGTCGGGGTGGCAGCTCTGGCAGGAGAATTGCTGGCCGAAAGTGATGTCGGCGCTGTGGAACAGCTTCTCGCCCCGGCGAAGCTCGGTGATCTCGGCCGGCCCGCCGAGACCGATCGTGCCGGTCACGCGGAAGTCGGCGGTGTCGATGACCGTCACCGAGTCGTCGAGCGCGTTGGCGACGTACACCCATCGGCCGTCCGGGGAAAACGCCACGCCCCGCGGGTTGCTGCCCACTTTGACGTACGCGGTCACGAACCGGCGGCTGGCCCCCAAGTGATTCGGCAAGACTTCCGCCCGCTCACGCGGCGACGCGCCGGTGATCGTCGCCAGCAAGGCGGCCACGTCCACGACCGCGACCTGGTCGGACCCGCCGCTGGTGACCACGGCGTGTCGGCCGTCGGGACTGACCGCCACGTCGTTGGGGTCGGGGAAGCAGGCGTCGGGCTGATCCAGGAGCACCTGGTCCACGCGGCCGTCCGGCTGGAGCACGCCCAAGCCGTTGGTGATGACCCAGCCCTGAGCCAGGCGCGTGGCGGGCACCAGGTTCTTGGAACGCATCATCACGAAGAGCACGACGCCGCGGTGAGGTCCGGCCGGAACCATCGCGACGCCCTTGAGCATGTTGGCATCGCGGGCGACGGGCCGGGCGATCACCACGCCGTTCGCGGCATCGACCGCGGTGACTTCCGAGGCGTGCGGCTCGGAGAACCGCCCCAGGGCGGGACGCACGCTGGTGGCATAGAGCCGCGCGTCATCCGGGGCCGACGCCAGGGACCAGGGTCCCCGACCGGCCGCCAGACGTTTGACCTCGCTCAGCGTTTGAGCGTCAATCACCGAGATGGAGTTCTCTTCGGTGTTGGCCACGAAGACATACCGCCCGGCGGCGTCGGCGAGCACGCCGTGAGGCTCATCGCCGACGGGGATCTCAGCCACGACCTCCCCCTTGGCGGCGTCGATCACCGTCAGGGTGTTACTGAGGCGGTTGGTCACGTAGAGCGTCCCGCCGTCGGGACTGATCGCCACGCCGTGTGGTCGCCGGTCCACCGCGACCTCGCGGAGCACCCGACCCGCTTTGGGGTCAACGATCAACAGACTGTTGCTGTGGGCGCACACCACGTAGAGCAGTTCCCCGTCAGGAGAGGTTGCCAGGCTCACTGGGGTCTTATAGAGCCGGTCGATTGGGGAGCGGCGGTAACCCTCTTCGAGGACCATCTGGTGGGAAGGGCGCGTCCGATGACACGTGCCGCAGATCGAGCGGTCCACCGGTCGCAGCAAGGACGGGATTTCACCCGAGGTGGCTGGCGCGCGGGACCGATGCGCTTGGACATGGGCGCTGCCGGCCCCGTGACACGCCTCGCACTGGACGCCATCCGCGATCCGGAAGGAGTCCGCCGTCCAGCGGCGGCCTTCCTCCGCGGCCGTGGCGTGGCAGCCCAGGCAAATCACGCTCCGTCGCGGTTCCTCGGGAACGCCGCTCAGCGCGGCGATTTCCATCGCCTCCGGTTGACTCAGGACCTCGAAAGCCCGTCCATGCTCGGGCGGCAGAGAGATCGCACACGCACGACTCACCTCACTCGGGTCGTGGCACTGCTCGCAAACCGCCCGCCCCACATAGACGGGCAGCTCAATGTCCTCGGCGGCGCCCAAACCCGCCGCCAGCATCCATGTCGCCAGCAGAACATACATGGGACGAAGCCAAGCTCCTCTGGTGCGTCAAGCGGAGTGCCGTTTATCCGAACCGCGACCGTCAGGGAGCGGCAAAGCCAGTCGTCCTGCTGAACCGCTTCCTGACGGTCGCGGTTCGGAAAGGAGTACATTACGCCCGCTGCAATGCACCGCCCTAGCGGTACTTCCTGGCGATGCCGGCGAGGCGGTCGAAGGCCTTCTCCAGAATGTCGTCCGGCGGCAAAAAGACCACGCGAAAGTGCTGCGTCCGCGGGCGCTGGCCGAAGCCGCTGCCCGGCACGATGACCACCCCGGTCTCGCGGATCACTTCCGCCACGAACTGGTCGTCGGACACCCCCAGGTTGATCCGCGGAAAAGCGTAGAACGCCCCCTCGGGCTTGACACAGGTGATGCCGGCGATGGCGTTGAGACCCTCCACGGTGATGTCCCGGCGGCGTTGCAGCGTCTGGATCATCTGGCGCAGGTTCGACTGATCCCCTTCCAGGGCGCCGCGAATGGCGTACTGTTGCGGATGGTTGGCGCTGAGGCGGGCCCGCTCCATCTTGCGGATGGCTTCGCAGTAGTCGCCGAGCATGTCCGCCGGCCCGCTCACCACCCCCCACCCGAGGCGGAAACCCGGCACCACGTAGGCCTTGGACAAACCGTTGAACGTGATGACCGGAACTTCGCTCGACAGGGCCGCGATCGAGACGTGTTCCTTGCCGTCGAAGATCAGCTTGTCGTAAATCTCGTCGCTGAGAACGACGAGGTTGCGTTCCAAGGCCAAGTCAATGACCGCCTGGAGGCTTTCCCGCGGGTACAGCGAGCCGGTCGGGTTGTTGGGATTGATGAGCACGAGTGCCCGGGTCTTGTCATCGACCTTGGACCGGATGTCGGCGACGTCCGGCGTCCAGCCGTTCTCTTCGTCCAGGTAATAGGGCCGATTCTCCGCGGCGAGCTTGGAGAGAATGGCGGTGTACAGCGGGTAGCCGGGCGTGGGGGTCAGCACGTTCTCACCCGGATTGACCAGGGCCCCTAACGCCAGGTCGATGGCTTCGCTGCACCCGCTGGTGACGTACACGTGCTGGATGTTGGCGATGCCCTTCCGCTGGGCCGAGCGGCGGATGGCGGCCAGGGCGTCGGCGATGCCGTCGGAGTCGGAATAGCCCAGGTGGTTTTGCAGCATGGCCTGATACGTGTCCTCGATGATGTGCCGCGGCGGCGCGAAACCGAAGATGTTCGGGTCGCCGATGTTGAGGTACATCATCTCCTTGCCCGTGGCTTTGGCCTGGTTGGCCAGGGCCAGGATATCCCGGATGGCGTATTTAATGCCCTTGGTTCGGGCGGCGGGGACGACGCATCGGGCCTTGGTGACCGTCATGACTATGGCTCCTCTCGCTGTTGCCTCTGGGAACGAAGGTATCCCCGCGAAGCGGAAGGGTCAAGCGGATGGGAGGGTGCCCCATCCCTTGCGTAGCAAGGGGTGGGGGGTGACAGGGGAGTTCTCCTACACCACGCCCGCGATAGAATGAATGCATGCCTTCCCGTTTATGGCGTCATGATGAACTCGGCCACATTCACTTCCTGACTATTTCGTGCTACCAGCGCCTGCCCTTCTTTGACCGCCCGGAAATCCGCACGCTCGTGGTTGAGTCGATGGCTGACGCTCGCTGTCGTCTGGGATTCCGGTGGATCGGGTACGTGGTCATGCCCGAGCACGTCCACTGGCTCTGCTACCCCCAGGTGCCGGGCGGCCAGGAGGTCATCCCCATCTCTGCGATCCTTCAATCATTAAAGACCTCAATCGGAATGCGCGTCAAACAAGCTCTGCGGAAGGTGTGGGCCACGCACCGCACCCTTGGCCATGCAGACCTCGATCGGTGGGCGACCGCCACAACCAATGCAAAGCCGATTTGGATGACGCGCGGCGTTGACTTCAACATCACCACATACGACCGCCTTATCCAGAAACTCGACTACTGCCACAACAATCCCGTCAAACGGGGACTTGTCGGACGTCCCGAGGCATGGTTATGGTGCAGCATCAACCACTACGAGAAACGAGGTGAGGCCATGTTGGCGATGGACTGGGATGGAACCTGGCCTCTCCTCTGATCCAGAGTTCCCCCACCCCTTGCTGCGCAAGGGATGGGGCACCCCTCGCGCCTCGCGGGGTTTCCTTTTCACCGGCTCGAACTCCTTGAAGGACAATCCGGATTGCCCGATAAGATCGGGGTTCTACCCCTCGCGGAACGATCATCCTCCCCACCGACAGGACGACGCGATGGGGCGGATACTCCCTGCGACGAACCCTGCGTGGTTTCTGGCCGATACTTCACTGAGAGAACCGTGGCGACACCTCCACAAGGAGAGCTACCTTGATCATCAATCCACAGGTCCCGCTGCACCGCCTGATACTTTCGCTTTCGGAAGCGCTGGACCACTGCCATCCGAAAGTTGCGGACCACCAGCAGCGCACGGCGTACATCGCTACGCACGTGGCGCGGCGCATGGGTTTTCGGGACCAGCAACTGCTGGACGTTTTCCACGCGGCGGCCCTGCACGATCTCGGGCTTATCGGACCTGAGAACAGAATCAAAGTTCTGCTGCTTGGCCAACTGGAGAGCTGCAAATGGCACGCGGAACTCGGGTTCGAGCTCCTCAAAGGAAATCCTCTCTTCGAGCGTCCCGCGGAGATCCTGCGCCACCACCACATTGCTTGGGACCACGGGCGAGGGACGGAGAGTGCGGGTTGTGCCGTGCCGGCGGCGAGCCACATTCTTGCTCTGGCTGACACTGTCGAGCAGGCCGTAGATCGCGCCGTCCCGATCCTCGAGCAAGCCGACTCGATCACCGACAAGGTGGCTGCGCTCTCGGGCCAGCAGTTTCATCCGGACTGCGTGGCCGCCTTCCGGGAAGTGGCTCGAGCCGAGTCCTTTTGGCTGGACGCCACGGGTGCACGAATCTACGCCGTGCTCCTGCGGCAGGTGGACTGGCCGGTCTTGACCATCGATGAAGTCGCCATCGGCCCGATCGCCGAGGTGTTCGCCCGGATCGTGGACGCGGCCAGCCCTTGGACCGCCGTGCACAGCGCCGGCGTCGCCGCGACGGCGGTCGCGTTGGCGAAAAGGTTGAACTTCTCTCCCCGCGAATTGCACCTCATGCGCGCCGCAGGCTATTTGCACGACTTGGGCAAGCTCTCGGTGTCCACCCGAATCCTCGACAAGCCCGGGAAACTGACCAAGGAGGAATTCGCCGCGATCCGGGCGCACACTTACCACACGTTCCGTATCCTCGACACCATCGGCGGCATGCCCCAGATTTGTGAGTGGGCTGCTTTCCATCACGAACGCCTGGATGGGAACGGTTATCCCTTCCGTCACGCCGGTGAGGACCTGACCCTCGGCTCCAGAATCATGGCCGTCGCGGACGTGTTTACTGCCTTAACGGAGAACCGTCCCTACCGGAAAGGCCTGTCCTCTCAGGACGCCCTTGGCTTGCTGGGAAAGTTCGTCGCCAAAGGCGGCCTCGACGCCGAGGTCGTCAAGGCGCTGAAACGCGATCATGAGGAGGTGGACGCGGAGCGCCGCACGGAACAGACCGAATATGGCGCGAAGCAGGAAGAACTGAGCCGCGTTCTCCGATCAGGTGCGAAGGAACGCGCCCCGGAGCTCCTCCCGGCGGGACGTTCCTGAAGAACTGTGCGCCGCTTTTCCGCTATTGGTCCACCAGGTTGGCGGGGGCTTCCAGGTGGTCGTCCACGCGCTGTTGGGAGGCCTGCTGTCCGTCGTAGGAGAAGAGCATCGGCTCTTCGTCGATGGCGGCGTGCACGTGGACCGGGCGCTTCCAAATCTCGAAGACGTTCTTGAGCGTTTCGGTCGCGGTCTTGATCTCCAAATCGACCCCGCAGTGCTTGTGCCCCAGATAGAGTTCGCCGCGATTGCGGTAGTTCCCGTCCAACACGTAGATGTAGGGCTGCGCGTGGTTGGTCAACAGGAACAGGAGTTGCTGCTGGATCTTCTTGAAATCGCGGTTGACCACCACCATACGCCGCGTGCTCGGATCGTAGCGGTACTGGTAGAGTTGATGGTCCTCGACGAACTCGGGGGTCAGGAAATCGTCGATGAAGGTCACGTCGTTATGGATGCGGCGGACCTCGAAGATCT
>JBGPAW010000096.1:0-10664 GCA_041480905.1 Phycisphaerae bacterium | reverse complement strand
TGACCACCACGCGGTCCGGCTCATCGAGCACGTCGATGGCCGGCGCCCAGGCATAGCCGTCCAGCGGTCCGGTGGACAATCCGCCGTGCCACACCCGGTCGAACATCCGGTTGATTTCGCCTTGCAGATCGCCCAGGGACAAGGGGAGATCCTTTCCGAAGGGAGTAAACGACATGGCGAATTCTCCTTCTGCTGGGGCCGCCGGCGCGTCGCCCTGTAGAGCTCGCGCCCGGCAGCCGACTTCGTCCGTTACACCGCCATGATAACGCCCCCCGCGCCAAGACTCCACCTTGACCCGGCGATCGGTCCACGCCACGATGCGTCCTGGAGTTCGCCCGATGGATCGGCTGCCGAAACCCACTCCGGCGTCGCCCGGAAACGAGCCGCGGGCTTTAGTCCGCGCGGCGCCGGGCCGCCTCGTCCGCCGACTCGCGAAGGTGATAGGGGTCACGATTGTTTTAGGTTATCTGACGATTTGCCTGGCTATGTTCTCCCTGCAAGCGCGACTCATTTACTTCCCCGACCGGGACTACTGGACCACGCCGAAGGAGGCCGGTCTGGCGTTCGACGACCTGACGCTAAAGACCGCCGACGGTTTATCCATCGCCGCCTGGTACGTTCCACACGCGGCCGCCAAAGGCACCGTCCTATTCTGCCACGGCAACGCCGGCAACATCGCCGACCGCCTCGAATCGCTCAAATCGTTTCACTACCTGGGCTACAACGTCTTGATCTTCGACTACCGTGGCTACGGCCGGAGCGAAGGGAAACCGAGCGAACCGGGTCTCTATCGCGACGCCGAAGCGGCTTGGCGCTACGTGGTCGAGACGCGGGCTACGCGTCCGGAAAGCGTCGTGCTGTTCGGCGAGTCGCTGGGCGGAGCCGTGGCCATTGATCTGGCCGCCCGGCACACCCCCGGGGCGCTGGTCGTGCAATCCACGTTTACCAGCCTGGTGGACATCGGCCAGCGGCAGTATCCGTTCCTGCCGATCGGGCTGCTCTGCACCCAACGCTATGCCTCGATCGACAAGGTGCCCAGCATCACCTGTCCCAAGTTGTTCATCCACGGAACCCAGGACGAACTCGTACCTCTCGCTAACGGCCGCCGCCTGTTCGACGCTGCCGCCGAACCTAAGGACTTCCTCCAAACCCCCGGCGGCCACAATGATGGCGGCTTCGAGCACAACATGGAGTGCATACGCCGGCTAGGAGACTGGCTGAACCGCCTCCAGCTTGGCAAGAATTGAACTTGCAGGTCCCCAGCCGAGGCGTTTCATCGCCAGCGCAGCGTATTCTTCGTTGAGCTCGATCCCGAGGAACCGGTCCCGCTCGTTTTCCACGCATTTTCCGTGAGTCGCAATAAACCGATCGCTCCGGCGTTGAGACTACAAGAGTGCCATCGGTCCCTGTCGGGCGCCCGGCGGGGAAGTTGAGGCGTCCGGCAGCCCAGAGGCGGGATCCCGACGTTTGGATCAGGACGTACCGAAACTGTAATGCCCGGGGCCTGGTCTCCGTTTTGTCGGACGAGGAAAGTTTACCCAAGCTGGAAAGGAGTGGTGTTGAAATGAGAACCAACCATCCCATGCTGCGCGCCGAAGCGGAAGCCCGGACCAACTGCGCAGCGCATCGCGTCGCTTGGTCGGCCCTGCTCGCGGGCTTGGCCATCGTAGCGTTCTGCATACCGGTCTTGGCCGCGGCCGGCACGCAGTCGGCTCCGGTTCCCGTCGGCGACCAGGAGTCTGCCGCTGACGCCCAGCAGACTTCCTCCGACGCCGGGAATACGAATCCCCCGCCCCCACCCCCGCCGCCCGGCCCGTGCGGCCGGCTCGCGAACCTGATCTTCGCCCAATGCATCGAACATGAGCCTCAGGAGGTGTGCCTCCAGCGCGCCGCGGAGGCGCGGGAGATTTGCCTTCACGATCCCCTGGTCCATGCTTGCGTGGACCATTGCGCCGAGTTGGCCAAGGGGATGTTCCAGCAATGTGTGGCCGAAGGTCATCCGCCGGCGGAATGCCGGGAGCGGGCCCGCCAGTTCTTCGGGCACTGCACCGCCGCCTGCCTGCCCCTGACCTGCCCGGAGCGCTGCCATCTGGCCGCTGGCCGCATTTTCCAGGTGTGCCTCGACGAGGGCGGCGACCCCGCGGAGTGCGCCCAACGAGCCGAGCACTATCTCGGACCCTGTCTGGACGTCTGCGGTCCCGTGCCTTGCGAGGAGCGCTGTCGTCTGCGCTCCGATATGGCACGCCGCGCCTGCCTCGACTCCGGTCATCCCGAGCCGGAGTGCAATGAACTGGCCCAGGTGTTTTTCACGGAATGTATGGCGGGTTGCCCGCCGCCCTCGTGCGAGGAGCGTTGTCACCTCGAGGGACAGCGCCTCTTCGAGGAGTGCCTGAACGGCGGTGGCAATGAGCAAGAGTGTCGCGCCCAAGCCGACGCCTTCGTCGCCGCTTGCCTTGCCGAGTGCCCGCCGGGCGAGAATCACTCGTAAACCAAGCCGCCCGTAATCCTGGGGGACGTACGGGTCCCAACCTCCGCGTCCCCCAGGTCGGCGACGAAAGGGTGTTCAGAATTTCCTCTCTGGTGTCCCGCCACCTGCGATCCCCCCTGGTGTAAGAGTCCCCCATGTTACTCAGGAGTCCGTAGTATGGGCTACACCGCGGCGCGGGCTGAATTCGGCTCCCATCTGGTCAGGAACGCCGTAATCACGCAGGCCCCAATACGGCGGGCTGCTCACACGGCACCGGAACGCGCCTGCGCTGATTCGCTTCAAAACCTCGCGCGCATCTCCTATGATAAGTTCACAACGATCAGGTTGGTCGTCGAATAGGCGACGGGAGGCAATAGGCTGAGGAACGAGCCGTTTCATCGCATAGATCATCCCCCAAGCAGGCGGAACGTCAATTTTCCGGTTGCCGAGTTGGAATACGAACTTCCCGAGCGGCTCATCGCTCAAACCCCGGCGGAGCGACGGACCGACTCGCGCCTGCTGGTGCTCGACCGGGGCACGGGTGAACTGCAGGATCGCCGTTTCGGCGATCTGGTCGAGTTCCTTCGGCCCGGCGACGTCCTCGTGGTGAACAACACGCGGGTGCTGCCGGCCAAGTTCCGCCTCCGGCGACGCACCGGGGGGCGGATCGAGGGTTTGTTTCTCCACGAACGGGCGTTGGGGGTGTGGGAAGTGCTGCTGCGGAACGCCACGCGGCTCAAGCCCGATGAAGTCCTGACGTTCGTTAGGGACCGAAAAGGGGACAGTTCCCTCTGGGAAAGCAGCCCTTTGGGGCCCGTCGTACAAAGGGGACTGTCCCCTTCTTCCCTCCAGCTTGACCAAAATTTAGGGCGGGGGCAATGGGTGGTGCAGGTGAAACCTGCGCAGGCCGCTGGCGACATCCTCGCCCGCGTCGGCCGAACGCCGTTGCCGCCGTACCTCCGCCGCAAAACCGCGGAGGACGCTCACGACCGCCTCGACGCCGAACGCTACCAGACGGTCTACGCCACCCAGCCCGGTGCCGTAGCCGCCCCGACCGCGGGTCTGCACTTCACCGCGCCGCTGCTCGACGAACTCAGCCGGCGCGGCGTGGAGCGCGTCGAGCTCACCCTGCACGTGGGCCTGGGCACCTTCGCCCCGGTGATGGTGGACGACTTGGCCGACCATCCCATGCACGCCGAATGGTACGCGCTCGCGCCCTTGGCCGCCGGAACCATCAACCACCATCGGGCCGCGGGCCGACGAATCGTCGCCGTCGGCACCACCAGCGTCCGCGTCTTGGAGTCATGCGTCGATGCCGCCGGGCGACTCGCGCCCGGCAGCGGCTGGACCCGACTGCTCTGCTATCCGCCGTATGAGTTCCGCGCCGTCGATGCCCTGCTCACCAATTTTCACCTGCCCCGCAGTACGTTGCTGGCCCTGGTGATGGCCTTCGCCGGGATAGAACCCATTCGCCGAGCTTATCTTCACGCCATCGAACGTGCGTACCGCTTTTACAGCTACGGCGACGCCATGCTCATCGTCTAAGGACGGGCGCCCGCGCTTCATCCTGTGGCGCAGGTGTCGCTATTGCGTGTCGACTCCCGGCGGCTACACTTCCCGCATGACGGTCGAGACCCACACGTTTCCGGTTCGCACGCGGGGTGATACGCAAGTCGTCGATCTATCGGATCAACTCGGGCAGTTGGTGGGCCGCAGCCCAATCAAGGATGGCCTGGTGACGGTCTTTGTGGTCGGATCGACCGCAGGCATCACCACCACCGAAGCGGAACCCGGACTGCTAAACCACGACCTCAAGGCCGCCTTCGAGCACCTCGCTCCCCGGGGAGCGCACTACGCCCACGAAGCCACCTGGCATGACGACAACGGGCACGCCCACGTGCGCGCCTCCTTGCTCGGGCCGGGGGTGACCATCCCCCTGGTGCAGGGGGCGCTGGCCTTGGGCACCTGGCAGCAGGTTGTCCTGATCGATTTCGACACCCGCCCGCGCGAGCGCCAGATTGTCCTCCAGATCATGGGCGATTAGGGAACGATGGCAGAAAACGGGACAGGTTCGTTTTCTGCGCCGGCAGATTCTGCCGCCCGGCGGTATGGTGCGAAACCCCCTGCGGAGCCAAGAAGAAAACGAACCTGTCCCGTTTTCGGTTCCACAGGGTGGCAACCCCCAACCGGCAGGGGTTCCTTGAGTCAAGAGGATGTCCCTGAGTGCTCTTTTCCCTGGTAATCGCGGTGTTCCAGGCCGACGCGGATTTTGTCGCCGTTCTTGATGAACAGGGGCACGCGCACCACCAGGCCGCTGGCGAGCTTGGCCTCCTTGTACACCGTGGTGCTGCCGCCGGCATGCTCGACCGGAGCCGTGTCCACCACCTCCAGAACCACGGTGGTCGGGAGCTGCAGGCTGAGCGGTTGCCCCTCCACGGTGAGCAGGCGATAGGTCTCTCCCTCGACCAGGAAGTCGAGACTGGTGCCGAGCAACTCGGGGCTGAGCGGGTATTGCTCGAACGACTCGGTGTCCATGAAGACGCGCTCCACGCCGGCGGCGTAGAGGTATTGCATCGGGCGAACTTCGGCGGGCACCTCGTCGATCTTGCCCAACTGGTCGAGGGTGCGTTCGCTGGTGTGTCCATCCTTGAGGGCGCGCAGCTTCACGTGGATGGTGGCCTTCTGTTTTCCGCTTTGGGCCTTGGTCCAATCCAGTACGGCGAACAATTGCCCTTCGTGCCGGAGGACCATCCCCCTACGCAGTTGTTCCGAGTGCGACATCGCTTATCTCCGTCCGTATGGTGGGCACCAGATCACTTTGCGGCCAAAGCTCGGGCGCGACAAGTGTTTTTCCGGCAAAAAATGTCCGGGCAGTTCCCATCCGCGCGGAAGTGCTCCTCCCACGGGAGGCACAGCGCTGCACGCCTCAGCAGCCATGCCGGTCCGGTCGATGACCCGACTTCGTTGCATATCCAGCGCGGGTTATCTACAATATTAGGAACGGCTGTTGGGTGCCGCCGCCAGGGAGACGAATATGTCCGGACTCTTGATCAAGAACGTCCCGCCGGAGCTCCACCAGCGCCTCCGCGAGCGGGCGGCGCGCAACCGGCGCAGTCTGACCCAGGAAGCCCTCTCCCTCCTGGAAGTGGCCCTGAATGAGACGGCGGGGCGCCCGGCGTTGCCGCAGCTTGATCGTCGGCGCGTCCGTGGGGCCCGGGCCATGACGGACACGCTGATCCGCCGAGCCAAAGCGGTGGGGCGACCGTGATCGTGGTCGACACTAACGTGGTGGCGTACCTGGTGATCGAGGGGGCGCACACGCCAAGCGCGCGGAACGTCTACCAGAAAGATAGTGCCTGGGTCTTGCCTCCGCTATGGCGGAGCGAGTTTCTAAATGTCCTGGCGGTTTCGGTCCGCGCGGGAGTGCTCCTCCCACGGGAGGCCCGGCGGGCTTGGCGTGTGGCTGTAGAACTACTGGCACCGCCTGAGTACGAACCGAATCCGTTGTTGGCCTTGCGCCTGGCGATGAACAAAGGCATTTCGGCGTATGACGCGCAATTCGTGGTCCTCGCGCAAACACTCCGCACGGTTCTGGTCAGCGGCGACCGTCAACTCGTCCGGCGTTGTCCAGAGCACACCATCCTGATGACCGATTACGCCGCAATGTAGGCCCGTCAGGTCGCCCCATCGCCCTGAAAAAGGCACCCGTTGGGTCAATAACCCGACCCACGCAGATACACATCTATGGCCCGCCCGGCCCGTTGGCCCTCGGCGACGGCCTTGACGATCAGCGTGCCACCGCCTGACACCAGGTCCCCGCCGGCGAAGACCCCCGGACGCGCGGTCGCCCCGGTCTCGGGATCGACCACGATCTGCCCGCCCGGATCGAGCTCGACGCCGGGCAGCAGCTTGTCCAGACCGGCGGCCGGCTTAGCACCGATGGCAAAGATGACCATCTCGCCCGGCAGCCAGTATTCGGTCCCCGCGATTCTCTCCGCATTGGAAGGAATAAACTTGTCCGGCTCCTTCCAGCGGATGCGGACCGCCCGGAGCCCGGATACCTTACCGCCGGCCGTGGTGATTTCGAGCGGCATCGAGCGCGTGTGGAAGCGCACGCCTTCCCGCCAGACCTCGTCCAGCTCGTCATGATAGGCGGGCATCTCGCGCGGGGCCTCCAAGCAGACCATGTCGATCTCCTCGGCCCCGAGTTGGCGGGCCGTGCCGGCACAATCCATGGCCACGCTGCCGCCGCCGATGACAATGACGCTGTTGGTCACGACCGGCCTCTCGCCCTCCCCGAAGGTGAAGGCGGACACGCCGTCGAGCAGGTCTTTCCACGTCGTGACGCCCGGCAGGTTTTGGCCGGGGATTCCCGGGGTCGTCGCCTGCTGCGCGCCGGCGGCGAGGTAGACCGCGGCGTAGCCCGGCTTGAACAGGCCGTCGAGCGTGATGTCCTCGCCGAACATGACCGAGGTCTTGATCTCCACGCCGAGACTCTTGATGTATGCGACCTCGCCCGCGACCAGCTCTTGCGGGAGCCGATGGGCCGGCACGCCGTAGGTGCAGATGCCGCCCGGGCGCGCGTTTTTCTCGAACACGGTAGGGACGTGGCCGAGCTTGGCCAACTCCGCCGCGGCCGCCAGCCCGGCAGGACCGGCCCCGATGATGGCCACCTTCCTGCCGTTGGCCGATCCCGGCTTCCCCTTGCGGCCCGAGCGGAGTTCCGTCTCCGCGGCATAGTGTTGCAGCTTGCCGATGGCGATGGGCGTGCTCAACTCAGTCGCCGAGCAGGCCCCGACGCAAAGCTCATCGACGGGGCAGGCCAGCCCGCACACGCCGGCCAAGACGTTCTGCTCGCGGATGAGGTTGATGGCCCGGCGGGGCGAGTCGAAGCGGATGGCCCGGATGAAGTGCTTCACCGGCACCTTGGCCGGACAGGCCGCCACGCACGGCGGGTCCTCGCACATCAGGCACCGCGCCGCCTCCAGCTTGGCCTGCGTATCCGTCAGCGTCTTGACACACGGCACATCGTTCATGGGTGATCTTTTGTGGGACCGACTTTCCAGCCGCTCGGTCTATCTCCTATGCCGGCAACTCACTCGCCCCACCAGCTCGTAGCCCGGTCGGGGCACGCTATCAAACCCCGTGAGTCTGGTCAACCAAGTCCTCGCCAGGAGATTGGTGCTGCCGCAGCTTGCTTCAGCGGAGGGACGGAATACACGGGTCATCCAGTCCGAATCCTGCAGGAGGCGCCGGCGTGCTCGACGACGAAGCGCGGTAGACTCTTGACAGGATGGCTTGGTCCGCACCGTCTCATTGTGGTAGTGTGCTTGGTGTGGGTGATGATCGCGTGGCAACAGAGGATGAACTCTCCACCGAACCACGTTTTCGACGTCAAGGGTGCGCTATGCCGTACTGGGTCATCGCTGTCGTTAGCGCCGCCGGACTGACCGTTCTGGATGGAGAGCGCGCGTCCACGCGCGCAGCTTCGCAGCCGAGCTCGGCGCCGAGCCCATGCGTCTGTTTGAGCTATCGCCTCAGCTTGGCCGCCCCGGCCGAGCACCGCGCGGCCGTCACTTGCCGGATCGACGGTCTCGACCCATCGGCTCTGCAACTCCGGCTCGAGTTGCCCCAGGGATATGCGTTCGTTCGGCTTCCAGAGCCGCTTCTGGACGGCACCGTCGAGGCCTTTGCCGGCCACCGTCCGCTGACGGTCCGCCGTCTTGGGCCCTATGCCTGGCGAGTTGACCCCGACGGCCAGGCGAGTGTCGAAGTGCGCTACGGCATTTCGCTGACCCACCGCGAGATCGACGCCATCCGCGAGCGGGACGCCTATGAACATCCGTTTATCAAGGCGGACCACGCGCTGCTCTGCACCGGGGCCT
This sequence comes from Phycisphaerae bacterium, assembly GCA_041480905.1. GTDB lineage: Bacteria > Planctomycetota > Phycisphaerae > UBA1845 > UBA1845 > JAAEQG01. Next base: position 2,312 of record JBGPAW010000096.1, on the reverse strand, counting down.
TGCTGGTTTACCCGACGGATCTTCCGATCGAACGGATTCGTGTCGTGCTTGACGGTCCGGACGGCTGGGCCTTCTTGACGCCATGGCCACGGGCGACTGAAAACGAGTATGCGCCGCCCGATCTGTCCTCGGTGATCAATGGATTGATCGCTGCCGGTGCGTGGTCACCCCATGAGCTGCGCGTGGACGAGTTCGTCGGCACGGTGGCGTTCGCGCCGGGGCAGCGCGAGATCGAGGCGGGCGCGGTGGCGGTGATCACGCGCATCGTCGAACACGAACTGCGGTTGTTCGGACGCCGCGCCCGCGGAACGTACCTCTTCTTGTTCGGCCCACCAGTGGAGCGCTCGATGGCCGGCTCACCGAAGAACAGTTCGATGATCCTCGCCGTTGATCCGCGGCTTCTGAAGGAGGATAAGGCCCACCTCGCCCACCTCATCGCCCATGAGTTCTTTCACACGTGGACTCACCCGTGCGTGGCGATGCCGGACGAACTCCGCTGGCTCAACGAGGGCGTCACCGACTACTACGCGTACCTCGTGCCGGCCCGGCTCGGCTTGATCACGTGGGCGGAATTCGCCACGGCGCTGGGTGACAAGATGCAAGCCGCCGCCACCAACCCGCACTTCGGCAAACTCTCGCTGGCCGCGGCCGGCGGACCGATGTTCTTCAGCGACCCAGACGCCGAGGCTTTGATCTACAGCGGAGGAGCGCTGCTGGGGGCGTGGCTTGACCGGGCCATTCGAGTCGGCGCCCCGGGCCAGTCGCTGGATGATCTCATGCGCGCCCTTTTGAACGACCCCCGCTGGCAGCCGGAAGGCCCCGCGCCGACCCTTAGGGATGTTGCGGCGTTGATCGCGAAATACGCGTCCGAGGACCTGGCTGCGCAGGCCATCGCCGCGGTGCGCGAACCCTATGCGTTCGACCCGGTCGTTACGCTGGGATCGCTTGGCGTAACGATCAGGCGCGAGGTGGCGCCGCTCGCCGACGGCCTGCGCGCCAACTTCGATGGCACACGGGTCACAGACATTGACCCGCGGTGCACAGCCTATCGTTTGGGCCTGCGGCCTGGCGATCAACTGCTGGAGGTCAATGGCCGGCGAACGGCCAACGTCGATGAGGTTCGGGCTGCGTGGTCCATGCCGGACGACGAGCACATCCGGATGAGAGTTGAGCGCGGAGCGGTGACCATCTCCATGGACGAATCCATACCCAGCGAAACGCGCTACATTGTGTCCGCCGACGCCTGGCAACCGCACACCGGCACGCGACCCGACGCCGGCAGGGAGCGGGAGGAGCCGGTCACGAGGCCGTAACCCGTGACGACTCACCTATCCCCAGAAGTGTGAGAGCACCGACCTCGACGTGGGCATGGTTTCTCATCATGTGCCGGATGGACCGCGGGCGTCGGCCGGTTCAAAACGCCAATGCCGGGCATGGGCGGGCGGCAAATTGAACAGGACGGTCTCGCGACGAAACTGGTGCCGACGGATGTGGCGGTCGAGCAAGGCGGATACTCTCCGGATGCGCTCTCCCCGTCGGCCGACAGCCAACGCATGGTTGAGTTTGCGCAACCCGACGTATTCAAAGTAGCTGAACACGCCGCCGGGCCGCAGATTCCGCCGCACCGCCGCGAGGATGGTTCGGACCAAGGCGGGCTCGAAGGCGGTGAAAGGCAGACCCGAAATGATGAAATCGTAACCCTGCGGCTCACGAATGTCCTGGGCGGGACAGCGCAACAGGCGAATGCGCCCGTCGCCAAGGGCCTGCCGCAACCGGGCCTTGGCGAGCACCTCCGTCTCGATCAGGTCCGCGAAACTGGGGTTGATCTCACAGATATCGAAGTGGTCGTCGGAGCGCAGCAGGTAGGCGATGCGGGCGGTGATCCGCCCGGTGCCGGCGCCCACTTCCAGTACCCGCGCTCCGCGCTGGCGCTCCGCAAACGGACGAACCAGGGCGACGGCCAAACGTCGCGAGCTCGGGGCCACCGCCCCCACCACGGCGGGATTGTGAAGGTACGATCTGAAGAAATGCAGAGTTTCGCCCAGCGACACCGACCTACTCCGCGCCAACGGTCATTCGCCACCTGGGTCGTTATCCTAACCGCGCCCCGATGGACACGCAATTCCGGCGCCACGCGTTCAGAATTTCGGCGTTTTTGCTGCAATCCGCCCCCGACCTTCGCCCCTCCGCTTTCGACTTTTCGAGTTTCGACGTTTTGGCTTTTCGACTTTTCTGCTTCAGTGTCCGCTCGGCTTCGGCACCGTATTCGACGGAATGCGCGGGAACACCACGCTGAGGTCGTTGGCCAACAC
>JBGPAW010000095.1:0-10708 GCA_041480905.1 Phycisphaerae bacterium | reverse complement strand
GACCCACAGTTGGCTGAACCGGTTTCGGCGCATCCTCATTCGCTGGGAGAAAAAACCGCAAAACTACCTGGCCATGCTGCATTTAAGTTGTGCCTGGATCACCTATCATGCTCTCGGCCTACTGGGATAGGCTCTAAGGCGGGTTGGGCGATCTGGTACTTGTTTGGCTCGGATGAGAAGGGCGAGTACCTGGACTACTATGCTTCGCACCGCATGACGAATGATCGTCACGTTCGCATTCACGCCGGCGGTGAGGAGGAGGACCTGCCCACGATCCAAGAGGGCCGGCTCTGCTCCCAAGATCCCACGGAAGACAAACGGCTAGAGGCCGAGTACTACGCCGAGAACCAGCGAGTTGCCGAACTCCTCCATGAGAAGGGATTCAGCCTCAAGGGAGATGAGCCCGGCGGAGTCCGGATCAATCGATACCTTCACCTGAATAAGCTCGATGAATGAGGCAGGGGATGCCTAACCCGGCGCTGCAGCGGACCCGGTCCCCCGCGGCGCTTCCTGGTGGCATCGAGGGTCGGGCTGGCAGGCCGGTCCGCTGAGTTTGGTCGTTAGGTGCACACAAAGAGAGTGCCATGAGTTCAAAGGACGAAGCGTCCAATATCAGGATAAAGAACGTGATCGATATGGCGATCACGTTCACCGCTATGGGTCGAGTATTTGAAAGAGGATCAAAGAATGAAATCGCGAAAGAGTTGGGGAGCTCATTCGGTAAGCTTGCGGCCGTTGATGGGAAAGGGGATTTTGAGAAAGTCCATTCTGAATTCTGCGAGTGGTTCATTAAGAACGTGTCTACAGCAGAGAGAGTTTTGAAAAACAAGAAGATCAAGAGGAGCCAAAGTGCTTCATATGGGCATGCTGCCAAGGTCTTTGACATAGCAGTGAAGGTCTATGCCTACTATTGCCACCTGCCAGATTGCGAGTCTGCTCCGAAGTTGTTACCAGTCCTTCACGGAGCAGTCGACATCCCAATCATGAAGAACCTGAAAAAGAGATACCCTAAAGAGAACATCAACGCCTCTACTATCGAGGCGGTAGATAAGTCTGAATATGTCGCTCTGCAAAAATTGGTTTCCAAGCACATAGAAGATGAGTTTGAGAATCTCATTCTTCCGGTTCAGTACGACGACATTATGTGGAATAGGTTAAGCCGGCGCGCCTAACAAATCATTCCAGCGGACCGCTAACGCGGCCGCTGAATTCTACGGTTGGGCATCAAGGAAAAGACGCTCGAACAAGAAAGGGTAACGAAGATTCAAGATGGCTGAGGGCAAGGGTGTTCAGCTTAAAAAGATCGCGGCGGCCAAGACGATGTGCAAGTTGCTGGCCGATCACTTTTGCGAGCCGGATCGGGCCGCCAAGGAGGGCCATCCGAAGGTGGCCTGGTGCACCAGCGTCGGGCCGGCGGAACTGCTCCGGGCTCTTGGCTGCGTGGTCTACTGGGTGACGATCCCCCGCGCCCAATCCACTACCGCTTGGGCGATACGAACCGCCCGTTCGTGTTCCTCCTGGGTTACCGGGGCGGAGAGACCGGGATAGCGGGTTTGCACGGCAAACCGCGTGAGAATCGCAGCCTCTTTGACCGCCAGCGACAATGGAATGCCCGCCTTCTCGAGACCGGTCGCGAGTTCCCCCAGATTATGCGTAAAGCGAAACAGCAGGCCGTGATGTTGATATACGGCCTTTAGGGCCAGTTCAGCCGCCTGATGGGCGTGAGAAGCCAAGTCCTCCCAGTATCCCTCCAGGGGTTTGGGCTGGCGGGCGATGGCCAGATGGCCGACCGAGCGTGCGAGCCAGTGCTGGGCCGACCCAGGAGATGGTTCACCCGGCGGCACGATAGAGTTCCTTCCCGTCTTTCAGTGCCCAATAGTACACCAGATACGGATTCGCCTCATGCCTGCTAAGGTCCCCCTCCGTGACGGCGAGCACGTCCACGGGAAACCCGAATCCCCAAAGGTTGCGGTACGCGGCCTCCTCCACGCGACCGGTGTGCGTGCCATTGGACACGACCACCAGCGCGTCCAGGTCACTGTCAGGCCCCATCTCCCCGCCCACCGCGGAGCCGAAGAGAATGATGCGGCGGGGCTGCACCGCCTCGACGATGCGCCGCACGAGGTCGGCCAGGAGCTGAGCATCCGGCAAGCCCGTTTCTGGCGTCATGTTTTGTCCGCCCCGCCATTCCGCCTAGCTCCATCTTTACCACAATCCCTGATCAGACTCAACCGTCCTAAGGCCGTCCGGGCTTTACGCGCTCTAATCCTCTGGTAGGCTACGCTCAGGTGTTTTGTCGCCCTGTCTTGGAGGTGGGGTGATGGCTGACCCGAAGCCGGTCGAGATCAAGAAGATCGCCGCGGCGAAGACGCTGCGCAAGTTGCTGGCCGATCACTTTTACGAGCTGGATCGGGCCGCCAAGGAGGGCCATCCAAAGGTGGCCTGGTGCACCAGCGTTGGGCCAGCGGAACTCCTGCGGGCCATGGGGTTCCTGGTTTACTTCCCGGAAAACCACGGGGCCATGCTCGGTGCCAGCCGCATGGCCGCCGAAACCATCCCGGCCGCCTGCGCCATCGGTTACTCACCGGAGGTCTGTTCTTACCTGACCAGCGACATCGGCGCCTTCCTTCAGGGCCGCACGCCGCTGAGCACCACCTACGAGGGCATCACGGCCGTCCCCAAACCCGACGTACTGGTCTACAACACCAACCAGTGCCGCGACGTGCAGGACTGGTTCGCCTGGTACGGGCGCCGCTGGACCCGGCCGGTCCTCGGGATCGAGTGTTACCGTGGCGTCGGCGAAGTGACCGACGTGCACGTCGCCGGGATCGCCGGCCAGATCGAAGCGCTGGTCCGGCCGCTCGAGGAGATCGGCGGACAACGGTTCGACATCAACCGTCTGCACGAGACCGTGCGGCTCTCGCGGGAATGCTCGGACCTCTGGAAACAAGTTCTGGAGACGGCGGCGAACGTCCCCTCGCCGCTGACCTTCTTCGACAGCACGATCCACATGGCCCCGGCGGTCGTCCTGCGCGGGACCCAGGTGGCGATCGACTACTATCGCGAGTTGTTGGCCGAGTTGAAGGCGCGTATCACCCACGGCGTGGCGGCCATCGAAGGCGAACGGTCGCGGCTGTATTGGGAAGGCATGCCCATCTGGGGACGCCTGCGCGACTTGGCCACGTTGTTCCTGGAGTTGCGGGCCTGCGTGGTGGCGAGCACCTACGCGAACTCGTGGATCTTCACGGCCCTGGACCCGGACGATCCGTTCCGGTCGATGGCCCGGGCCTACACCGAGTTGTTCATCGTCCGGTCCGATCCGTACAAGGAGAAGTACCTCCAGGAGATGATCGACACCTTCGGCGTGGACGGTATCGTGTTCCACGACGCCCGGACGTGTCCCAACAACACCAACTGCCGGCATGGGATGCCACAGCGGCTCGCGGAACGCCTGGGCGTGCCCTCGATCACGATTTCCGGCGACCTCAACGACCTACGCTGCTACTCGGACGAACAAAGCAAGACGCAGATCGAGGCCTTCGTTGAGCAGTTGACCGGCCTGAGCTAGCCCAAGAGGATGTTGGCCGTGGGCCCGCACCCCAACAGTTCGACCGTCCCGTCATCCTCGATCCCCAATCCCCAATCGTCAATCGTCAATCGTCAATCGTCAATCTCCACGGGCAGGACACTGGGACTGGACATTGGGGCGTCGGCCACGAAGGCCGTCCTGTTGGACGGCGAGGTGGTCCGGGGCCGGTCCCTGCGCAAATCGGGCGCGGACTTCGCCGGGGCGGCACAGGGGTGTGTGGCGGAAGTCCTGGCGGCCGCTGGGCTCCAAGCCGCCGAAGTCGGCCGGATCGTAGCCACCGGCTACGGACGCCGTCGCGTGGACTTCGCCCACGCTGCCGTCACCGAGATCACCTGCCACGCCCGAGGATGCTATGCGAGCTTTCCCCGGGCGATCACCATTGTGGACATCGGCGGGCAGGACAACAAGGTCATCAGCCTCACCGACAACGGTGAGCGCCGCAGCTTCAAGATGAATCGCAAATGTGCCGCCGGCACGGGAGCCTTTCTGGAGGAGATCGCCGCCCAGTTGGACACGCCCCTGGCCGCGCTCAACGATCTGGCCCGCCAGGCGACCGGCTCCGTCCAGCTCGGTTCGTACTGCACGGTCTTCGCCAAGACCGAACTCTTGGCCCTCATCGCTCAGGGCACGCCGTTGCCCGAAATTGTCAAAGCCGCCTTCCGCTCCGTCACCAAACGCATCCTGGAGATGGACTCGCTGGCCGGCGAGGTGGTGATGACCGGCGGGGTCGTGGCCCACAATCCGATCCTGGTGGAACTGGTGTCGGAGGCGTTAGGTCGCCCGGTGCTGGTGCCCGACCACGCTCAATACACCGGTGCGCTCGGGGCAGCCTTGATCGCCCGGGACATAAAATGTCCGCACCCATGAGGTCCCGGCCAAGCTGAGCGAAGGCAGTAGAGGCCGTCGTCGTCGTGTAAGGACATGAGCTTTGACGACACGTTGTCGGGCGCGGTGGTAGTTGGCCAACCCCGCTCGGCTCGGGCAAGTTTAAGGAGAGCATATTATGGAGTGGCGTATCCCGTTCTTTTATTACGACGTATTCGCACGTATAATCCCGGGCACATTGACGTTGGCAGTGTTGCAACATGTGGGCGTTGACTTACCGACACCGTGGCGTAACCTGCTCAGTGGTGCGTCGGGCGCCGAGACAACATCTAGCCTGCTGGTGGCGGCAGTCAGTTGGCTTGCGGCGGCCTACGCGATTGGGGTGCTGTTTGAGGCTGTGTCCTACCTTCCGCCCCTCCAAGGATTGACGGACTGGGTTGTGGACCGCGCATTTAAGAGCGCGGCTGGGAGACGCGGCGCCTGGAGAAGACCGCTGGCTGGGTCTCCGAGGACTCAGACTGAGCTCAGGGACGTTCGCCGGCACCTCAATAACTGGGTCATGACGTCTCCCGCGGCGGGGTGCCGGAACGCGTTCTTTCATGTGCATCGTTTTCAGGCGGAAAGCAGGATGTGCCAGTACGCCCTTATTCCGTTACTCGTTTTCGCCATCGGCACAGCAATTAAAGGACTCTGGGCCCATGCGGCTCTTGGTGCAGTTGGGGCCCTGCTTGTCGGCTTCGGTTATCGGCAACGCGAGCGGCGTCGCTGGGTCCAAGCGCTCGTCACCCTGGATGAACTCAACGACTATGAACAGCCGGATCTCCGCGAGTTGCAGAGGAACTGCCAGGCATTTGGCACCCATGGTGGAGCGGCGATCCCGTCCGCTTCAAAGTGTGGTTGCCCGAGCGTCTCCCTCCGCCTAAGAAGGCGCTGCAGCGGACGCGGACAAACGCTACGGCTCAGCTTTGTAGTTAGGCTACCCCCTAGGGTGATTCATAAGTAGAAAGTTTACGGAGAGTAACATGGCTACCACAGTGGCTCAGATGACGAAAAGCGAACTCCGAGAGATAATCGAAACCGTCGTCGAACAAAAATTATTAGAATTGCTTGGCGACCCTGACGAGGGGTTGCCTATTAGAAAGGCGGTGCGCGACAGGCTATTGCGCCAGAAACGGGCTGTTGCAAAGGGTGAACGTGGTGAACCCCTTGAAGGTGTGGTGCGAAAACTTGGATTGGAGTAGTCACTATGTATCGCATCCGCATCTTAGACGCGGCCACCCGTGAGTTATCGCGGTTGGATAAGCCCGTCAGCCGCCGCATTGTTGAGCGCCTCAGGTGGTTAGCCGCCAATCTGGACGCGATAAGGCTGGAGGCATTGACGGGCGAGCTCACGGGGCTATACAGGCTGCGAATAGGTGATTACCGCATCATCTATGAGATTCTTCGGGAGGAACAGACTATCGTGATCCATGCCATCGGCCACCGCAGGGAGATCTATCGCAAGCGATAACAGAGGTCAGACCATGAAACTAGAGCCGGTTTTCTCGCCGCGGGCGGTCGCGGTGATCGGGGCTTCCAATCGCGAGTTGACCATCGGTTACCGCATCATTGAGAACCTGCTGGATTTCGGCTACACCGGACCCATCTACCCGGTTAACCCGAAAGGCGGCGAAGTCCGCGGGCTGAAGGCCTACCCGTCGATTCTCGAGACCCCCGAACCCGTGGATGTCGCCCACATCGTCATCAAGAACACTCTCGTACCCGACTGTGTCGCGGACTGCGCCAGGAAGGGCGTCAAGGCCGTGATCGTCAATACCGCCGGCTTCCGCGAGATCGGCGGGGAAGGCGCGGCCCTGGAAGATCAACTCCTGGCCATCGCCAGGCAAACGGGAATCCGCGTGTTTGGTCCGAACTGTCAGGGCATCATCAACACGGATCCCGCGATCCGGGCGTATTGCAACTTCACGTTCACCCGGCCGTCGGTCGGACACATCTCGATCGTCGCCCAAAGCGGTGGCGTGGGCGAGGTGATTCATCAGCGGATCACCGAGCTTGGCGCGGGCGTGCGGCAGTACGCCAGCAACGGAAATGCCTGCGACGTGTCCATTCCCGAGATCATCGCGCATTACGGCCGGGACCCGCACACCAAAGTCATCGCCGTGCACATCGAGAGCCTGCCGGACCCGCGGGCATTTCTGGAGGCGGCCGCCGCGGTCGCCCGTCAAACACCCATCCTGGCCATGAAGGCCGGGCGAACCGCTGAAGGCGCCCAAGCCGTAGCGTCACATACCGGAGGAATGGTGACCCAGGATACGGCCATCGAACTTGTTTTCGAGAAGGCGGGCATCGTCTCCTTCCGCAACCTGGAAGAGCTCTGTCAGGCCGCGGTTGGTTTTGCGTCCCAACCGATCCCCAACGGTAATCGCGTGGGCATGATCGCCAACACGGGCGGGCCCGCGATTATCGCCACCGACGAACTGATCGAGGGCGGCATGACCATGCCGCCGCTCTCGCCGCAAACCGCCGCGTTGCTTAAGGAAAAGCTCTACGCGGAAGCCTCGATTAACAATCCCATCGACGTGTTGGCCACCGCCGGTCCCGAACACTTCGCGGCGGCCATCCAGGCCTTGCTCGATGACGATTCCATCGACGCCGTTTTCTTGAACTTCGTCACGCCCTTCTTTGTGGACACGTTGGGTGTCGCCCGCGAAATCGCCGCCGCCAACCGCCGCTCGCATAAGCCGATCATCGCCACCGTGATGACCGAGAAAAAGGGCTGGGCCGAGACGCTCAAAGTGATCCGCGACGGTGGGGTGCCCACCTACGACATGCCCGAGACGGGCGCCAGAGTCCTCGCCGCCATGGGGCGATACGCTAACCTTTTGAAACGACCCGTGGAACCCGCCGTCCTGTACTCAGACGTGGACGCCTCCCGCGCCAAGTCGATCCTTACGGGCGCCCGCCGGAGGGGAAAGACGGACTTGTCCGCTGCCGAAGGTTTCGAGCTGTTGACCTGCTACCAGATTCCCGTCGCCCGCTCTCGCTCAGCCGGTAGCGTCGCGGAATGTCTCGCGGCCGCCGAGGGCATCGGCTATCCGGTCGTGCTCAAGGTGGATTCCGAAACGATGGTCCACAAGACCGAAAGCGGCGGCGTGGTCCTCAATATCCCGGATCGGGATGCTCTGGGTGAGGCCGCCACGCATATGCGGACCCGGTTTGCCGCGACCACGCTCAGGCTTCTCGTTCAGGAACAGTTGCCCGCCGCGCTCGAGGTCATTGTGGGCGCCAAAGCCGCGCCGGGTCTCGGCCACGTGGTCATGTTCGGTCTGGGCGGCATCTATGTCGAGGTGCTGAAAGACGTGAGCTTCAAGATCACACCCGTTACCCCCTCGGAGGTCCGAGACATGCTCGTATCGCTCCGAACATTCCCGTTGCTCACCGGCGTACGCGGGAAAGCGGGGGTGGATCTGGCGGTGCTCACCGAGATCATCCAACGCATCTCGCAAATGCTCCTCGACAACCCGGAAATCCGCGAATTGGACATCAATCCGATTTTCGCTCTTCCTGTCGGCGCCAAAGCCGCCGACGTGCGGGTGATGATTCACTGACCCGCGCCTACTCCAGTGTTTTGGCGATCTCGATCGGCGTACGCCGGAAGCGAGGTTCGCATTCCGCCGGCGCAGCGGCAGATCGCAAACACGGCGAACGAACTTGGAGTCAAACTCTGCCTTCCGCCCCGTGAACTTCTCCCAATCCCCCGGAGGTTGCACGCGCGCGTCGCCGGAAGGTGGAATTCGCCCGAACGGTCGCAAAGAGAGGCACGCAGACCTCCCAGGGAGAGGTAGAGCACATGACCTACCTGATCTGCCGCAACAAGGTCGCCGACTTCGCCCGCTGGAAGCGCGTCTTCGATTCGCACGCGGAAGCCCAGCGCCAATTCGGGCTCCGGCTGGAGCACCTGTGGCGGAGCATTGATGATCCCAATGAAGTGTTCATGCTCTTCCAAGTCGACGACCTCGACAAGGCGCGCGGCTTCGTCGCCTCTCCCCAAGTACCGGGGGCCCGGCAAGCCTCCGGAGTGATCGACCAGCCGGACATCTACTTCGTCCGTTCAGCCTGAGCTCGGGGGGCACATCTCGCTTGAAACCTTGTTACCGCGGCCTGTTTGTGATACTATGTCCTCGTACAGTCCACCCGGTCCTTGCCGGATCGCTTGCCCAAAGGAGGGTTAGAATGATGTTCCAAACGATAGTTCGCCTGGTCGTGGTCACGGTGACCGTTCTGCCTGTCAGCTCGGCGCTGGCCCAAAAGTCCGACAAAAACCCCTCTGAGACGCCGATATCCATGTATCCGGCCGATATCGCCCAGACCGCGTATTCCATACAGGCCTCCCAAACCGCCCAGTCCCGACACCTGGAAGCTCCCCGCGACGCCTACATTCCTGTTTCACGTGAAACAGCTTTGACCACGCCCGCCGGTCGTTGGGTCCGCGACCGTTCCGTCAGCGTGCAGGTCAACGTCGATGCCAATGGTGACAACATCGTCGGCGACGCCGCCAACGAACCGTCGATCGCCGTCGATCCCACCAACCCCAACCGCATGGTCATCGGCTGGCGCCAGTTCGATACCATCGCCAGCGACTTCCGCCAGGCCGGCTGGGGATACACCACCGACGGCGGACGCACCTGGACCTTCCCCGGCAGAATCGAGCCCGGGGTCTTCCGTTCCGACCCCGTGCTGGATTCCGACGTCCAGGGCAATTTCTACTTTTACAGCCTCACCGCCGACGATGGTCCGAGCAATTTCCGTGCTCACCTCTTCAAGTCCACCAACGGCGGCGTGTCCTGGGGCTCCGCCGTCTACGCCTACGGCGGCGACAAGCCCTGGATGACCATCGACCACACCAACGGCATCGGGCAGGGCAACATCTACGCGAGCTGGAATCTCGTTTACACGTGCGAAGGCTGCCCCGGACACTTTACCCGCTCGTACGATGGCGGGCAGACTTTCCTCCCTACGACCAACATTCCGAGCACGCCTTACTGGGGAACGCTGGCCGTCGGCCCCGACGGCGAACTGTACGTCTCCGGCGATGGGTTCATCGTCGCCCAATCCACGACCATCCAAGACCCCGGCCTGCCGCCGCAATGGAACTTCTCCACCACCGTGAATCTGGACGGCTCGATGGTATACTCGGCCGGTCCCAACCCGGGCGGTCTGCTCGGACAAGTCTGGATCGCGGTCGATCATGCCACGGGACCCACCCGCGGCTACGTCTACCTGCTATGCACCGTGGACCGCAACTCGATCTCGGACCCGGCGGATATCATGTTCGCCCGCAGCATCAACGGCGGCCAGACCTGGAGCGCCCCCATCCGGATCAACGACGATCCGGTGGGCAACGGGGCCTGGCAGTGGTTCGGCACCATGTCCGTCGCCCCTAACGGCCGGATCGACGCTATCTGGAACGACACGCGCAACAACCCCGGTGGTTACAACTCCGAAGTCTACTACTCCTATTCCACGGATGCCGGTCAGACCTGGTCGATCAACGAGGCGCTCACTCCGGCGTTCAATCCCCACCTGGGCTGGCCGCAGCAGAACAAGATCGGCGACTACTGTCACATGATCTCCGATGATCGCGGCGCGAACCTGGCCTTTGCCGCCACCTTCAACGGCGAGCAGGACGTTTACTACCTGCGCATCGGCGAGCCGGTCTGCCCCGACGCCGGTATCGTCCGGCTGGACCGGGCCAAGTACGCTTGCGCAAGCACCGCCAACATCATGGTTCTGGATTGCGGCCTGAATACCAATGACAACCTAGTGGAGACGGTCACGGTGACGATCGCCTCGGATTCTGAACCGGCCGGCGAGAGTGTGCTGCTGACCGAAACGGCCCCCGCCTCCGCGCAGTTTGAGGGGGCGATCGCGGTGAGCGAGACGAATGCGGCCGGCGTGCTGCTGGTGACCGAAGGGGATACGGTGACGGTCACCTATATCGACGCGGATGACGGGCAGGGCGGCACGAACGTCACGGTCACGGATACGGCGGTCGTGGACTGCACCCCCCCGCAGATCAGCAACGTGCAGACCACCAACATCCAGCCGCGCAGCGCCACCGTGACCTGCACCACCAACGAGCCCACCAACGCGACGGTGCACTACGGCCTGTCCTGCGGGGCGCTCACCCAGACGGCGACGGGCAGCGGCTACTCCCCCTCTCCGACGGTCGGCCTCACCGGCCTGAATGACAACACCACCTACTTCTACGCGGTGGAGGCGGAGGACGAGGCG